>NZ_DATJWR010000141.1:0-2445 GCF_035501035.1 Paraburkholderia sp. | reverse complement strand
CGGACCAGGGTAAAACTTGAGGGGGCGTTGTGCGTCCGCAACAGCGCGACACGCCGGGTTGCGGCGCTGCACAAGGCGGGCGGCGCAACCCAGGTGGGCGGCTCTACTTGAGCACGACGCCTTGCCAGACGAAAAACACGGCGAGGCCGACGGCGATGGTCAGCAAGGGCCGGCGGGTCAGCGCGCTGACGGCCACTGCGGCCAGCGCACCGACCAGTTGCGGATTGCGCCAGGTCAGCTCGGCGTCGCCGCTATGCGGTGAAACGGCCATCGGTACGATGATGGCGGTCAGCACCGTGACCGGCACGAAGCCGAGCGCCGTGCGCGCGAGCGGTGGAAACACCAGCCGGTCGCCCAGCACGAAGACCGCTGCGCGGATCAGCCAGGTGATCAGCGCCATGCCGAGAATCAGCGCCACGTAGCTCATCGTGCTGCCTCCGCTGCGCGGTGCTGGGTACGGGGGAGCGACAGCAGCACGCCTACGGCGACACCCGCAAACACCGCGCCGAGCAGCCCCAGCTTGTACGGCCAGGCTTGCCAGAAGAACGCCAGCGCGCCCGCCGTGACGGCTGCGGCGAAGTAGCGCAGCGCGACCAGTTGCGGCACGACGATCGCAATGAAGGTCGCGACCATCGCGAAATCGAGCCCGAGCGATTGCAGACCGGGAAACGCGGCGCCGAACAGCAGGCCGGCCAAGGTCCAGAGCTGCCAGTTGACATACATGGCGAGGCCGGCGCCGAGGAAGTAGTACGGACCTATCGAGCCGGGCGGATGATGCCGGTAGTGCGCCCAGGCGACCGCGAACACTTCGTCGGTCAGCACGCCGCCGAGCGCGAGACGCCAGCGCAGCGGCAGGTGCGACACGTAGGGGGCGAGCGTCGCGCTGTACAGCACGTGGCGCAGGTTGACGACGAGGGTGGTCGTCCACACGACGGCAAAGCTCGCATGACCGGCGATCAGCCCGAGCGCGATGAACTGCGCGGAGCCTGCGAACACGACGAGCGACATCAGTTGCCCGTGCCACAGATGCAGCGGGCCGGACGTGACGAGGGTGCCGAAGATCACGCCGAACGGCGCCGCGCCGACCATCATGGGAATCGTGTCGCGCGCGCCGGCGACGAACTCGGCGTATCGCCTGGGATTCGGCCTGGGATGCGGGTTGGGATGCGTGGTCAAACTGTCCTCCTGATACGGGAAGACAGCATAGCGGGCAGCCGCTCGCATGGCTTGTACATTCTTGCGGCGTTCTTGCGGCGTTCTTGCAGCGCCGACGGGCGCGCGAGGCCTGCGGTTGGGGCCGGGGGCCTAAGACGCCTGCCAGCGCCCCGGCGGCACGCCGAACATCCGGCGAAAATGCCGTGTGAAATGACTCTGATCAGTGAAACCGCTTGCCGCGGCGACATCGGCGACGGTGGCGCCCTCGCGCAGCGGACCCAGTGCGCGTTGAAGGCGCAGCTGTGTGCGCCAGGCGTGTGGCGGCAGTCCGGTCGCCTGCGTGAAGAGCCGGGTGGCGTGAAACGGCGAGAGGCCAACCGCTTGGGCGAGATCGGCCACGCGCAGCGGCGCGGCGAGATCGGCGGCGAGCAGCGCCTTCATCGTTTCCACGCGCGCGTCATTGGGGCCGTGCTTGAGCGCCGCCTCGTGCGTGCGCGCGTAGCGCGTGAGCAGCGCGGAGAGCGCGGAGAGCAGCGCGCCTTCCACGGCGAGCAAATCGCTTGCGGGCGCAGCGAGCTTCGCCACTGCGACCGAACCCGCGCCGGTGGTCGCTTCGAGCGCGGCTGCGCCGCGCCGCCGGTCGGCATCGGCTTCGAGCAGCCGGTGCGCGCGCGAGAGCCGGTGGGCCAGATCGGGATCGTGGATCACCTCGGCGCCAAACCACGGCAGCGGCTGCGCGCGCCCGGCGATGTCGCCCGCGAGCTCGTGCAGGAAGCCGATCGGCACGTACATCACGCGATAGCTCCAGCCCTCGTCGACGGCGCGCGAGCCCGTGTGCAGCTCGCCCGGATTGATGACCGGCACGCTGCCCGCAACGGCTACGTGCTCCGTGCCCCGATACCGATAGCACTCCGCCCCGCCTTCGATCACGGGGATCGTGTAGGCCTCGTGCCAGTGGGGCGCGAACGTGTGCTCGTGGTATTCGGCCGTGACGAGGTCCGCGCCGGGCAGAAGCGGCGTGCGCCAGTAGCGGGCGGAATCGCGGAAACGGGAATCGGTCATGATGGGGGGCCTGCGCTGACCCTCAGTTTAGCGCAGCGGAATCGTCGTGCCCGGCGGCACCGGCACGGCCGTGACACTGTTCTTCGCGCTGCCGCTCACGACGCGGTCGCTGTAGGTCAGGTACACGAGCGCGTTACGCTTCGCGTCGACCACGCGCACGACGTGCAGCGTCTTGAAGAGCAGCGACATGCGCTCGTTGAAGACGTCGGCCTGCTGCTTTAGCGGCCC
>NZ_DATJWR010000140.1:0-7284 GCF_035501035.1 Paraburkholderia sp. | reverse complement strand
GCTTAGTCCTGTTCCCGGGTGGGCGTCGTGGCCGGGCCGTTCATGCCGTTGCCATTGCCGTTGCCGTTCGAAGGGCCTACGCCCACGCCCGGCTGCGTCGCCAGCATCTGCGCTTTCACGCGCATGCCTAGCTGATACACCGCGAGCGCATAGAAGAAGCTGCGGTTGTAGCGCGTCAGCACATAGAAGTTTTTGAGCCCGAGCTTGTACTCCGTGGCACGGCCCGGCGTGGGCAGGTCGATCACCGTGACCGGCGTGCTCGCCTCGGCGGCGATATCCACGTCCGACTGGTTGAGCACGAGCCCCGAGCGCAGCAACTGGCTGAGCGGCCAGCGCGGTTCCGGTTTGCCGTCCGCGGCGGCCTGCGCGATGCCCTGGCTGCCGGCATCGCTCGCGATCCCCCACACCACGGGACGACCCGTCTCCCAGCCGTTCTGCTTCAGGTAATTCGCCACGCTGCCGATCGCGTCGGCCTGGCTCGCGCGCAGGTCGATGTGATGGTTGCCCTCGTAGTCGATCGCGTATTGCACGATGCTGCTCGGCAGAAACTGGGGAATGCCGATCGCGCCCGTATACGAACCGAGCACCGAAGACGGGTCGATCTGCGCGTCGCGCGTCCACACGAGGTAGTCCTCGAGATTCTTGCGGAACGTGGCCATGCGATCGGCGCGATTCGGCGTATCCGGGTAATCGAAGGAGAGCGTCGTGAGCGCATCGAGCACGCGGAAGTTGCCCATGTAGCGCCCGTAGATCGTCTCCACGCCGATGATGCCGACGATCACCTCCGGGGGCACGCCGAACTCTTCCGACGCGCGCTGCAGCGTGTCCTGGTTCGCGCGCCAGAAGCGCACGCCCGCGTTGATGCGGACTGGATCGAGAAAGCGCGCCTGATAGGCGCGCCAGTTCTTGATGCCGGGAATGGGCGAGGGCGTGACGAGCTTTACGGCCGTGGCCGAATAGTTCGCGCTCGCGAAGAGCGCGTGCAGCGCCGTGGGATCGAAGTCGTAGCGCGCCACCATGTCGTTGATGAAAGCGTCGACGTTCGGATTGTTCGCGTAGCGCTGCGGGACGATTTCCTCCTCGAACGTCTGGCCCTGCTGCGTGGGCGTTTGCGGCTGTGCCTGCGCGAGCGTGAGGGGCGTCTGTCGCACTTGCGGCGCGGAAGTTTGCGCGCGCGCCGCGCCGCTGCACAACGACGCCGCGACGCAAAGCGCCAGGGCGAGGGTCGTGTGGCGTGGGCGGCCTAAGGCGGGCAGAGCGGTCTTGAGCGTCATGTGAGAGAGGAGGGGGAAGCGGTCCAGGTTGATCCCGGGCAGTATAACCGAGCGCCTTGCGGGATTTGGGGCCCTGGATGCCGTGATGGCGCGTGGGCGCCTGGTCGCTGTGGTAACGTGGTATCTGTTCGCGCGCCGGCCGGCGCGCCGCCAGACAAAAGACAGAAGGAGACCCGCGGCCGCGCGCCCCCGCGCGAGTCCCGCGGCCAGTGCGACTCATGACGACCGGTTTCTTCTCTCACCCCGACTTCCTGCTCCACGAGATGGGCGAATGGCATCCCGAATGCCCGGCGCGGCTGCAGGCCATCGAAGACCAGCTGATCGCAAGCCGCATCGACATGCTGATCGAGCGGGACGAATCGGCGCCGCTCGCCCCCGAAGCGGCGCTCCTGCGCGTGCATACCCAGGCGCACATCGACTTCATCCGCAACACCGCGCCGCAAGAAGGCTACGCGAGCATCGACGCCGACACGCTGATGAATCCGCACACGTGGCAAGCGGCGCTGCGCGCGGCAGGTGCGGCGATCGCGGCCACCGACGCCGTGCTCGCGGGCCGCTACGAGAACGCGTTCTGCAGCGTGCGCCCGCCCGGCCACCACGCGGAGCCGGCCCGCGCCATGGGCTTTTGTTTCTTCAACAACGTGGCGGTTGCCGCGCGCCATGCGCTCGAAGTGCATGGCCTCGAGCGCGTGGCGATCATCGACTTTGACGTACATCACGGAAACGGCACGGAAGCGGCGTTCGCGGGCGATTCTCGCGTGCTGATGTGCAGCTTCTTCCAGCATCCGTTCTATCCGTACAGCGGCGCGGACAATCCGGCGCCGAACATGGTCAACCTGCCGATCGCGGCGCGCACCAAGGGCATGGAGGTGCGCGAGGCCATCGACATCATGTGGCTGCCGCGCCTGCACGAGTTCAAGCCGGAGATGGTGTTCGTTTCGGCGGGCTTCGACGCGCATCGCGAAGACGATCTCGGCAACCTCGGGCTCGTCGAGGACGATTTCGCGTGGATCACCGAGCAGATTCGCGAGGTCGCTCGCCGCCATGCGAAGGGGCGCATCGTGAGCTGTCTCGAGGGCGGCTATAACCTCTCGGCGCTCGGCCGCAGCGTGGTCGCGCATCTGCGGGTGCTTGCCGATATCTAGTGGGGCCGCTGCGGTGGCGCCGCCGGCGTGAGCCGTTACGCATGATCGAACGAAGGAGACCCGCGACATGAGTGCTTTTCCGTCCGCATCGCCAGCGCCATCGCCCGCCGATGCCGCGCCGCTCGTCGAAGTTACGCGCGACGCGTATGGCGTGCCGGGCGTCGTGCGCCTCACGCTGAACCGCCCCGACGCGTTCAATGCCCTCTCCGAGGCGCTCATCGACGCACTGCAGGCCGAGCTTGCCGCGCTGGCGAAATCCGACGCGCGCGTGGTCGTGATCGCGGCGGCGGGACGCGCGTTCTGCGCGGGCCACGACCTCAGGGAGATGCGCGCGGCGCCTTCGCACGGTTACTACGCGAAGCTATTCGAGCGCTGCTCGAAGATGATGCTGACGATCCAGAAGATGCCGCAACCCGTGATCGCGCGAGTGCAAGGCGTGGCGACGGCGGCGGGCTGTCAGCTCGTCGCGATGTGCGACCTCGCGGTGGCGGCGGACTCGGCGCGTTTCGCCGTGTCGGGTATCAATCTCGGGCTCTTCTGCTCCACGCCCGCCGTGCCGCTCACGCGCAACGTCTCGCGCAAGGCGGCCTTCGAGATGCTGATGACGGGTGAATTCATCGACGCGCTCAAGGCGCAGCGCGAAGGCCTCGTGAACCGCGTGGTCGCCGCCGACGAGCTCGACGCCGCCGTGACGGCGCTTGCCGCGAGCATCTGCGCGAAGCCGCGCGAGGCGGTCGAGGCGGGCAAGGGCCTCTTCTACCGGCAACTCGAAATGGGCGTCGAGGCCGCGTATCAACTGGCCGGGCAGACAATGGCGTGCAATATGATGAGCGACCCCGCGCTCGACGGCGTGCAGGCGTTCATCGACAAGCGCGGGCCGAAATAGCGCACGCGCTGCCACTTAGCAGTGCCGATCGATCCAGTCGATCATCGCGCCAATCACGCGTTCGCGGTCGAGATCGTTGAGCGTTTCGTGGTAGTTGCCTTCGTAGATCGTGAGCGTGCGATCGGGAGACCCCACGTTCGCGCCGAATGCGCGGCTGCCTTCGGGTTCGGTGAGTTTGTCCTCGGCGCCATGCCAGATCAGTACGGGCAAGCGCAATTGCGCGCGGCCCGCTTCGACGCGCTTCATCGCATCCAGCAATTGCGCGCCCGTACGAGCGGGTATCGCGCCGTGATGCACGAGCGGATCGGCGCGATTTGCCGCGACCACTCCGGGGTCGCGCGCGAGCAGGGCGGCATCGATCTTCATGGCCGGAAAGCGCGGCCAGATCGCGCTGATGATGCGGCTCGCGGCGATCATCCACGCGGGCACGTCGCGGCCCGGTGCGAGCGCTGCGCTCGACAGCAAAAGGCCCGCGACCGACACGCGCGTTTGCGGCAGGCGCTCGATCGCATAGAGCGCGGCAATCGCGCCGCCCATGCTGTGCCCCATCAGGAAGAGCGGCACGCGCTGCGTGGCGCATTGCGCGCTCGCGTGGGCGACGAGCGCCTCGGCGTCGTCGAGGTATTCGGAGAAACTCGCGATCCACGCGCGACGGCCCGGCGCGTGCCCGTGACCGCGCAGATCGATCGCGTAGACATCGATGCCCGCGGCATTCAGCCGCCCGGCGAGCGCCGCGTAGCGGCCCGCGTGCTCCGCAAGACCGTGCACGAGCGCGAGGGCTGCACGCGGCTTCTGCGTGCGCCAGACGTAAAGCGGCAGTTCGATGCCGTCGCGCGTGCGTAGCGTCGCGCTCGCGGTGGGCTCGGCGGCACTGGCGGCTTGGGCTGAAGAGGCCGGAATGACGGCAGCGGTTGCGCCGACGTTTTGACTTGTCTCCATCTCGCTCCCTGGCTGGGCGGTTAATTATCAGTGTCAGGCTGTCGGCAGCAGTGTAGCGGCCGCACGCGCGGCGGCAGGCCGCCATCTCCCTCTAATGCATATGGGTTATGAAAATATCGAAATTGATTATTAAAAGGAATTTTGCCTGCCAGGGTAAAATGGCGGGCTAAATCCAGTCCAGCAAACGGCGGCTGTCTGCCGGCGCGACGCGTTTGCCGCGAACCCATGTTCGTGGCGAGACGAGCGGCGCGCGGCACACCCGCCGTTTCGTTTTTTCCATGATCGAAATTCGAAACGTGTCCCAGCGCTTCGCCGGCCCGCAAGGCTGGATCGAGGCGCTGCACAGCGTCAATCTGACGATACCGCCGGGCGAAGTGTTCGGCATCATCGGGCGCAGCGGCGCGGGCAAGAGCACGCTCGTGCGCACCATCAACCTGCTCACGCGGCCTACCGAAGGCGACATCGTCGTCAACGGGCGCACGCTCACGTCGCTCTCTTCGGCTGACTTGCGCGACGCGCGGCGCGAGATCGGCATGATCTTCCAGCACTTCAATCTGCTTTCCTCGCGCACCGTGTTCGACAACGTCGCGCTGCCGCTCGAGCTGGCGGGCGTGAAGCGCGCGCAGATCGAGGAATCCGTGCTGCCGCTGCTCGATCTCGTCGGCCTGTCCGCGCAGAAGGACCGCTATCCCTCGCAGATTAGCGGCGGCCAGAAGCAGCGCGTGGGCATCGCGCGCGCGCTCGCGAGCAAGCCGAAAGTGTTGCTCTCCGACGAAGCGACTTCGGCGCTCGACCCCGAAACCACGCGCGCCATTCTCGACCTGCTGCGCAAGATCAATCGCGAGCTGAACCTGACCATCGTGATGATCACGCACCAGATGGAAGTGATCAAACAGGTCTGCGACCGCGTGGCCGTGCTCGACGCGGGCCGGGTCGTGGAAAGTGGTCCCGTCATCGACGTCTTTCTGCAGCCGCGCCACGAAGTCACGCGCGCGCTGCTCGGCGACGTCATTGCCCAGGAATTGCCGCCCGCACTCAAGGCGCGCGTGACCGAGCGCCTCGCGAAAGGCAGCGGCCATTTGCTGCGCCTCGCATTCACGGGCACGGGCGTCGATCAGCCAGTGTTGTCGGAGACGATTCGCCGCTTCGAGCTTGACTTCAACATCCTGCACGGCCAGATCGACGAGATTCAGGGGCAGGCGTTCGGCTCGCTCGCGGTGCTCGCGGGCGGCGATCCGGTGAAGGTGGCGCAGGCTATTGCGTGGCTGCGCGAGCAGGGTGTCGTGGTGGAGGAGCTGTCCCATGTGGAGTGAAATGTTCGACATGTTCGTCCAGTCGTTCTGGGAGACGCTCATCATGGTGGGCATCTCGGGACTCGTGGGCGCGGCCATCGGCCTGCCGCTCGGCGTGCTGCTCTATCTCACCGATCGCAACGGCGTGCTGCAGAACCTCGCCGTGAATCGCGTGATGGGCGTGGTCGTCAACGCGGTGCGCTCGACGCCCTTCATCATCCTGCTCGTCGCCGTGATTCCGTTCACGCGCCTCGTGGTGGGCTCGTCGATCGGCACGGCGGCCGCCGTCGTGCCGCTCACCATCGCCGCGGCGCCGTTCATCGCGCGTCTCGTCGAAACCGCGCTGCGCGAAGTCGATCGCGGCCTGATCGAAGCCGCTCAGGCCATGGGCGCGAGCACGAGCCAGATCGTCTTCAAGGTGCTGCTGCCCGAGTCGCTGCCGGGCGTGGTGGCAGGGCTCACCATCACGTTCATCTCGCTCGTCGGCTACTCGGCCATGGCGGGCGCGATCGGCGGCGGCGGACTCGGCGACCTCGGCATTCGCTATGGCTATCAGCGCTTCGAGCCTGAAGTCATGCTGATCGTGGTCGTGATCCTGATCGTGTTCGTGCAGCTCGTGCAGTCGTTCGGCGATTGGCTCGTGCGGCGCCTGAGCCACAAGTAAGTCATCCTTATAAAAGTGGATCCTCGGGTCCACACTACTACTCAAGACAAAGGTTTGGTATGCAACGTCGTTTCATGATCCGGCTCGCGGCCGCGCTTGGCGCTGCCTCGCTCATCGCACCGCTCGCGGCGCACGCGGACGAGACCATCAAGGTGGGCGTGACGGGCGGGCCGCACGAGCAGGTGATGGAAGTCGTGAAGAGCGTGGCCGCTAAAAACGGTCTGAACATCAAGATCATCGAGTTCTCCGACTACGTGCAGCCGAATGCGGCGCTCGCGAGCGGCGACCTCGATGCGAACAGCTACCAGCACGCGCCATATCTCGACGCGCAGGTGAAGGATCGCGGCTACAAGCTCATCAAGATCACGGACACGGTCACGTTCCCGATGGGCATCTACTCGAAGAAGATCAAGTCGCTGGCAGAACTGAAGCCGGGCGCGCGCATTGCCGTGCCGAACGATCCGACGAACGGCGGACGCGCGCTGCTGCTGCTGCAGAAGCAGGGCCTCATCAAGCTGCGCGCCGATGCCGGTTTGAAGGCGACGCCGCTCGACATCGTGGAAAACCCCAGGAAGCTGAAGATCGTCGAGCTCGACGCCGCGCAGATTCCGCGCTCGCTCGACGATGTGGACGCGGCCGCGATCAACACGAACTTCGCGATGGAAGCTGGTCTCAAGCCGAAACAGGACGCGATCGCGATCGAAGATGCGAAGGGCCCGTACGTGAACATCCTCGCGATTCGCGAAGCTGATCGCAACAAGCCGTGGGTGGCGAAGCTCGTGGCTGCGTACCACTCGCCGGAGGTGAAGCAGTACATCGATACGAAGTTCGGCGGCGCGGTCGTCGCTTCGTGGTAAGTCCCCGTTTGAGGGCGGGAAAATAGAGAAATTTGTCGGGGCCCGGGCTTGAGCCCGGGTTTTTTCCACCGTAAAATCGCACGATCGTTCGCTACTGACGACCAGGGGCGTGGCAGTGGTGGTAAATGAAAGATGCTGGCGGTGGATGCGCCCAACAGGGCTATCGCTATAATGTCCGCCAGGTTGACGTATTCGTAACTTCGGAGCATGTGAATGAAAGTCCTTGT
>NZ_DATJWR010000139.1:0-9924 GCF_035501035.1 Paraburkholderia sp. | reverse complement strand
GGCGCGGCCACGCTCCCCATGTTCTTCAACTTTTCGCCGCGCGCGGGCATCCTCATGGGCGCCGGCGCACAAACTTACGCACAAGCGCAGGAGGAGAGCCATGTCGCCCTCTGAGTCCACGCCCCCGCTGCTGGAAATGCGGGGCATCTCCAAGACCTTCCCCGGCGTGCGCGCGCTCGACAACGTGCGCCTCACCGTCTACCCAGGCGAAGTCCACTCGCTGATGGGCGAGAACGGCGCAGGCAAATCCACGCTGATGAAGATTCTCTCGGGCGCCTACCGCGCCGACCCTGGCGGCGAGATCCTCATCGAAGGCAAGCCGGTCGTGATAGACGGGCCGCATGCCGCGCGCGAGCTGGGCGTGGCGGTGATCTATCAGGAGCTGAGCCTCGCCCCCAATCTTTCGGTGGCCGAAAACATCCACGCGGGCCGCGAACTGCGCAAGGGCGGCCGCTTCGGCACGGTCGATCGCCGTGCGATGGAGCGCGGCTGCGAAGACGTGCTCAAGCGTCTCGGCGCGAGCTTCGGGCCCACCACGCTGGTCGGCTCGCTCTCCATCGCGGAGCGCCAGCTCGTGGAGATCGCGCGGGCCGTGCACAGCGACGCCCGCATCATCGTGATGGACGAACCCACCACGCCGCTCTCCTCCCGCGAAACGGAGCGCCTCTTCAAGCTCATCAACCAGCTGCGCGATGAAGGCCTTGCGATCATCTACATCAGCCATCGCATGGCGGAAGTGTACGAGCTCTCCGACCGCGTTTCGGTGCTCCGCGACGGCAGCTACGTGGGCACGCTCATGCGCGACGCGCTCAACGCGGAAAGCCTCGTGAGCATGATGGTGGGCCGCGATATTTCGGGCTTCTACAAAAAGGCCCATGCACCCTACGATCCGGGCAAGGTCGTGCTCACCGTGCGTGACGTTGCCGACGAGAAGCGCGTGCGCGGCTGCAGCCTCGACCTGCATGCGGGCGAAGTGCTCGGCATCGCGGGCCTCGTGGGCGCGGGCCGCACCGAGCTCGCGCGCCTCATCTTCGGCGCCGAGCCGCGTGCACGCGGCGAGATTGCCATCGACGGCAAGACGCTGCATGTGCACACGCCGCGCGACGCGATCAACGCAGGGCTCGTCTATCTGACCGAGGACCGCAAGCACCAGGGCCTCTTTCTCGACATGAGCGTGCGCGACAACATCAACGTGGCCGTGGCCGGGCGCGACGCGCGCCTCGGGGTGCTCGACCTCGCGCGCGGCGCCGAGCGCGCGAAAGAAGCCATTCGCGCGCTTTCCATTCGCGTGCCGAGCGCGCGCGTGAACGTGGGCGCGCTCTCGGGCGGCAACCAGCAGAAGGTGCTGCTCTCGCGCCTGCTGGAAACGCAGCCGCGCGTGCTGATCCTCGACGAGCCCACGCGCGGCGTCGACATTGGCGCGAAGTCGGAGATCTATCGCATCATCAACGACCTTGCAAAAACCGGCGTGGGCATCATCGTGATTTCAAGCGAGCTGCCCGAAGTCATCGGCGTGGCCGACCGCGTGCTCGTCATGCGCGAAGGCGTGTTCGCCGGCGAGCTCGGCGGCTATACCGGCAAGCCCATCACCCAGGAAGCGATCATCGAACTCGCCACCGGCTCGCAGCAAGCGCTGGACGAAGCCGCCTGATTCTCACCGCATACGCTGAAACGTTCCTCAGGAGTACGATATGAAAAGCATTCTTCCCCGGCATGGCGTCGCGGCTTCGCCCACGGAACCGGCGCGCAGCGCCGCGATCGACGGCCACCGCGCCCGCGTGAAGTCGCTCATCCGCACGGCGGGCATGCTGCCGGTGCTGGTGCTGCTGTGCATTGGTTTTGGCTTCCTCAACGACGGCTTCTTCACGCTGGAGAACCTGTCGATCGTCACGCAGCAGGCGTCGATCAACATCGTGCTGGCAGCCGGCATGACCTTCGTGATTCTCACGGGCGGCATTGACCTCTCGGTGGGTTCGGTGCTGGCCGCCGCGGCCATGGCTGCCATGATCGGCTCGAACATCGTGGGCTGGGGCTGGCTCGGCGTGCCCATGGCGCTCGCGGTGGGGCTCGGTTTTGGCCTCATCAACGGCGCGCTCATCGCGCTGCTGCGCCTGCCGCCGTTCATCGTCACGCTCGGCTCGCTCACGGCCGTGCGCGGCATCGCGCGCCTCATGGGCCACGACACGACGATCTTCAACCCGCAACTGTCGTTCGCCTTCATCGGCAACGGCACCGTGCTCGGCGTGCCCTGGCTCGTCATCATCGCGCTGGTCGTGGTGGCCGCCTCGTGGTTCGTCCTGCGGCGCACGGTGCTCGGCCTGCGCATCTACTCGGTGGGCGGCAACCCGGAAGCGGCTCGCCTCTCGGGCATCAAGGTGTGGGGCATCGAAATGTTCGTGTATGCGGTGTCGGGCCTGCTCGCCGGCCTCGGCGCCGTGATGTCGGCCGCCCGCCTCTACGCGGCCAACGGTCTGCAGCTCGGCCAGTCGTACGAACTCGACGCGATCGCCGCCGTCATTCTGGGCGGCACGAGCTTCGTGGGCGGCGTCGGTTCGATCATCGGCACGCTGATCGGCGCGCTCATCATCGCGGTGCTCACCAACGGCCTCGTGCTGCTCGGCGTCTCGGACATCTGGCAGTACATCATCAAGGGGCTCGTGATCGTCGGCGCCGTGGCGCTCGACCGCTACCGCCAGCGCGGCTCGGCGCGCACCTAAGGCGCCTCTACCCGGATATCGCAACAAGCGCGCTCGCGGGCGGTCCTCCTGCGAGCGCCAGAAAGTACCCAACAGGACCCCTCAGGAGACAATTCCATGTTCATGAAAAAAGCCGTTCTCGCCGCCGCCGCACTCTCACTCGGTTTCGCGCTGCAAGGCGCGCACGCCGCCGACAAGCAGCTCAAGTCGATCGGTATCACGGTGGGTTCGCTCGGCAATCCTTACTTTGTGACGATCGTGCACGGCGCGGAAGCGAAAGCGAAACAGATCAACCCGAACGCGAAGGTCACGGCCGTTTCCGCCGACTACGACCTGAACAAGCAGTTCACGCAGATCGACAACTTCATTTCCGCGCACGTGGACATGATCCTCCTGAACGCGACCGATCCGAAGGCGATCGAGCCGGCGGTGAAGAAGGCCGAGGCAGCCGGCATCGTCGTGGTGGCCGTGGACGTGGCCGCCGCGGGCGCCAACGCCACCGTGCAGACCGACAACGTGAAGGCCGGCGAGATCTCGTGCGACTACCTCTCGAAGAAGATCAATGGCAAGGGCAATGTGATCATCCAGAACGGCCCGCAGGTTTCGGCCGTGATCGACCGCGTGAACGGCTGCAAGCAGGTGCTCGCGAAGTCGCCGGGCATCAAGATCCTCTCGGATGACCAGGACGGCAAGGGCTCGCGCGAAGGCGGCATGAACGTGATGCAGGGCTACCTCACGCGCTTCCCGCAAATCGCCGGCGTGTTCACGATCAATGACCCGCAGGCCATTGGCAGCGATCTTGCTGCGAAGCAGCTGCATCGCGGCAACATCGTGATCACCTCGGTGGACGGCGCACCCGATATCGAAACGGCGCTCAAGAGCGACACGCTCGTACAGGCTTCGGCCAGCCAGGACCCGTGGAAGATGGCGCAAACGGCCGTGCAGGTGGGCTACGACATCATGAACGGCAAGAAGCCCGCCAACCCGATGATCGAGATGACGCCTCAACTCGTCACGCGTGACAACGTGAGCAGCTACAAGGGCTGGTCGTCGCCGCACTGAAGCGCGCACCAGAGCGCGCGTTGCCTCCGGGACGCCCGTGCGCGCCGCGTCATGCGAGCACGGCGTCCTTCGTCGCCACGCGGCGCGGAATGATCTTCAGGTCGTAGAATGTGTCGGCGATTTTCTGCTGCTGCGCGATCACGGCGGCGTCGATGGGCCGGTACTCGTGCGCGTAGTGCGTGAGGCCGGTCTGGATCGTGGCCGCGTCGAGCCCCTGGATCGGCGCGAGCTTCGCGGCCGCGGCCGCCGTGTTGGCGCGTACCCACTGCCCCGTCTTGCCGAGTTCGTCCAGCGCGATCGCCAATGCGTCTTTGCTCTTCTGCGCGAATTCGCGCTGGCTCAGGAAGAACTGGTGATGGCTCGCCACGCCGCTCGCATCGGCAATGAGGCGTGCACCGTCCTGCGCCTGGACGGCGGCAAGAAACGGATCCCTGATCGCCCAGGCGTCGATGGCGCCGCTTTGCAACGCGGCGCGCGCGTCGGCGGGAGCGAGAAACTGGGGCTGGACGTCGCCGATAGAAAGGCCGTGCTTCTGCAGCAGCGCGACGAGGAACCAGTGCACGTCCGAGCCGCGATTCAGGCCGATCTTCTTGCCCATGAGCCCCGCCACGTCGCGAATCGGAGATGCCTTCGCGACGACTACGCCCTCTGCGTGCGGCGTGGGTAATTCGTAGGCCGTATAAACGAAGTCCGCGCCGGCGGCCTGCGCGAACACGGGCGGCGCTTCGCCCACGTAGCCGAAGTCGATCGCGCCCACGTTCAGGCCTTCGAGCAGTTGAGGACCGGCCGGGAATTCGGTCCATGTCACCTTGATGCCGACCGGCGCGAGCCGCGTTTCCAGCGTGCCGCTCGCCTTTAGCAGCACAAGCGTGCTCGCGGCCTTCTGGTAGCCGATGCGCAACTGATCGGACTGAAATTTCGCCCACGCCGAAGCGGGCAGCGCCGCGCTGGCGAGCGTCGCGCCAAGCGTGGTGAGGAACCTGCGGCGGGAGACAGGGCTAACGCGGGGAATAAGGCGAGGCCTGCTGCGAGTCATCGTCGGGCGGTCCGTTCGAGCATGGGACGGCGCCGACACGGCGTCGCCATCGAGATCGCCAATGCTACCCGGGCGCGCACATTCGCCGAACCGATGTTTCACGCCAAGCAATTCACGGCGCCAGGAATGCCGCCATGCACCGGGCTCCCGCGCGTCGCCAACGTCAGCTACCGTGCCCGCGCGTCACGCGCACTCGATACGGTTGCGGCCGCCCTTTTTTGCGCGGTAGAGCGCGAAGTCGCTACGCGTGAGCGCGGCCTCGGCGCTCGGGTCGGCGGCATTCATCATGGTGATGCCGATGCTCACGGTGAGGACGACCGCGCCGGCGTCACCCGCGAGCGGCTGCTCGGCAAAGCGCTCCTGGATGCGTCGCGCGACGCTTTGCGCACCTTCGAGGTCGGCGGCCGCGAGCAGGATCGCGAACTCCTCGCCGCCGATGCGGCCCGCGAGGTCGCCCGCGCGTAGCTGCGTGCGCAGGATTTCGGCGAAATTGCGCAGCACGTCGTCGCCGATCGCGTGGCCCCAGCGGTCGTTGATCGATTTGAAGTGGTCGAGATCGCACATCATCACGGCCGCGCCGGAGCCGCCACGGCGCACCTGTGTGAGCTGCGCCTCGATGCGCGCCATGAAATGACGGCGGTTGGGCAAGCGCGTGAGGCTGTCGGTGCTCGCGAACTCCTGCAGTTCGGCTTCAATGCGCTTGCGCTCCGTCGCGTCGGTGATGAAGCCATGCCAGACCGTTGTGCCGTCCGCAAGGCGCTGAGGCCTCGCATCGCCTTGCCGCCAGCGCAGGCCCTGCTGCGGCAGTTGCACGCGAAACTCGAGGTGCCACGGCGTGAGATTCGCCGCCGATGCCTCGAACGACGCGCGCCATGCATCGAGATCGTCGGGATGGATCAGCGCATCCACACGCGCCGTGTCCTGCGCGACCTGCTCGGGCGTGAGTTCATAGATCTCCGCGATGCCCGCACTTGCATAGGAGAACAAAGCATGGCCGCCGGGCAACTGGCGGCGCTGGAACACGAGGCCAGGCACCTCGTTCGTGAGGCTCGTCATGAGCGCCGCGCTCTCGCGCAGACGCTCGGCCATCTCGCGCATGGAGGTGATGTCGGTGGTCGTGCCGATCATGCGCAGCGCACGCCCTTGCGCGTCGCGGCTCATGACCTTGCCGCGGCTGCAGATCCATTTGTAGCTGCCGTCCTTGCAGCGAATACGATGCTCGACCTCGTAACCCGGGGTGCGACCTTCGAAATGCGTCTGCATTGCGGCCTTCACATAGTCGAGATCGTCGGGATGCAGACGCAGATAACTGTCCTCGATGCGGTTCGTCAGCTCATGCTCTTCGTACCCGAGCATCGCCTTCCAGCCGGTCGAATAGCGGATCTCGCCAGTCACCACATCTCGGTCCCAGATGCCCGTGCCGCTGCCCGCGATGGCGTGTGTGAGCAAACGTTCGTGCTCCCGCAGAGCTTCAAGCTCCGAGTGCAGCGAGTGCTCCTCTTCCCAGGGAGCGCCGGTGGCGTCGTCGCGCCCCGGCTGTGCCGCGAGCGCCGCGGCCAAGCGCGCAAAGTCGTCGAGGCTTGCCCGCGCGGCGGCGTCCAGTTCGCGTGGCGCGGGATCGAGCAGGCAGAGACTGCCCACGTGCTCGCCCTGAGCGCCATGCAGCGGCCATGCGGCAACGAAGCGAAATGGCAGCCCGCCCGCGCGCGCAAGCACAGTGAGCCAGGCGGGATCTTCGGCGATATCGGGCACGACGAGCGGCTCTCGCGCCTCACGCGGGCGCGGCCACTGCGCGAGCGCGCTCAGCGCCTGATTGAGCCCCTCATAGAGGGCCTCGTCCAGGCCCGCACCGATCCGGCGCCAGGCAGGCGCATCGCCCGGCAGCAAACAGGCCGCCGCCACGCCAAAATGCGCGGCAACGAGGCGCAAAAGCCCGTCGAGCAGCACGTCCGGCGACGGCTGGGGCCCAGTCGCCGGAGGACAGCCCGAAAAACCGGCATCCGCATTTTCGGTGGCGAGCGCAATCGCATTTAAGTGCAAGCGCAACGGCTCCTCGAGGCCCATGCCCGTCTCTCGCCCCGCGGCGCACCCAGGCGCGGCCTTGCTGAAGGGCGGAACGGCCTCAGGCGTCGACGAAGGAACGGTCATGGCGTGCGCTCGAACAGGAGAAACGAGCGCCTAGTATATAGCGCGCGCATTGCGCTGCGGCGACCGTTCCGGGGGCATCCGGGCGCTCTCGCGCCCGGCTCGTCAGAACAGCCGCTCGTTCGGCTCGTGCAGATCAGCCCTCGTCCGGCAGGCCGAGCTGCGCGCGGCCGAGCGGCGTGAGGTCGGCCACGCCGGCCCGCCCCGCGAAATCGACTTCGAAATGGTCGCCCGGGAAGTCGGGCGGGCTGCGGCCTTCGAGAAAACTCGGCAACTGGCGCTGCAGATAGGCGTCGTTCTTCGCGCAACCCGGCGCGGCCGCGATATACATCACGTTGCTGTAACCCGCGCCGTGGTGCTCGTCTTCCACGGCGTGAATCACGTCGCTATGCCAGAACACGGCATCGCCGGCCTGCATCTGCGGGATCGAGGTGAGCGCCTCGAATAGCGGCGCGTGCCACTCGGGCCGGATCGATAGCGCGCGGCCCGGCTGCGCGCCGCACAGGTCTTCGTCTGCGACATCGTCCTGCAGCGCGCGCAACAGAATGTACGCCATGGCGTTGGCGATGGGCACGAGCTGCAACGTGCCGTCGCCGGGCCCCTGCGGCGTGAGCGCGGTCCAGCCCTGGAAGGTGCGGAACATCGAGCAGACCGCCGGCGAGGGAATCTCGTTCACGTCGGGCCGGAATGCGGCGTCGAACGGGTCATAGCGCCGCCAGTCGCCGGAAAACACATGGCGATAGACCTGGCGGAAGTTCTCGTCGATCCAGCGCTCGACCGAGCCGCCGTCGCAATGCGCGGAGAGCCCGAGCGACGCCGAGCCGGGCGGCCGGCGCCGCAAGCGGTCGGCATAGGCGGGCACGACGTCGGGATCGAAATGCACGCGGCCGTCGCTCTCGTGGCGCCAGAGGCGATTGAGAAACACGCGCGCGGTGGTGAGCTCGGCGGATTCGCGCGCGAGCACCTGCGGGCGCGACCAGTAGATGCCGTAGATCTGCGGGCGGCTCGACTTGAGCTGGCCGAAATAGCGGTCTTCGGCGCGATTCGCGAGACGCGCGTCGAGATCGTTGCGCGTGACGTAGTCGGCGATTTCGGCATCCCAACGCGCGGCCTGCTGCGGTTCGAACACACGGCGAATCACGCAGGCGCCGCGCGCTTTCACGAACGCTATCGCTTCGGCGCTCACACGCTGCGCCGCGATGTCCGCGAACGCAATCTCGGGAATCACGGCCTCGCCCGTCTCGCGCTGCCGTGCAATGAGGCGCGCTTGCTCGGCTGTCGCCTGCGCCACCTCCTCGAATACCTCGCGATAGTTCGGCAACCGCGCGCGCAGCGTGCGTTTGGCTTGCCGGATCGCGGCCGGAAGATCGTCGATTTGAAGTGCGGCCATGCTCGTCTCCAGGGGTCAGGTTCGGCGTTGGCGCCGGATGCCGCGGCGCCCGCGGGTGGCGCCATGAGTAATTTAGCAGCGCTTGGCAAAGGCTTCCCGCGAGGCGTGCCGTGCCGCCGAACTTGAAAGTTCGACTGTTTGTCTTCATGCTTCGCAAGATGCAGCCGCACAAGAAAACCCCGGACGCCCGGCGATGAACGAGATGCGCGAGCACGCCGGCCCCTCCAGCCGGATCGATCCTTCCGTCTGGAAGGTCGCCGTCGTCGTTTCCATCGGTTCATTCATGGCGCAGATGGACTCGACGCTCGTCAACGTCTCCCTCTCCACCCTCGGCCACGCGCTCGACTCGCCCATTGCCACGGCGCAGTGGATCGTCAGCGGCTACCTCCTGGCCATGGCGCTGATGCTGCCGCTCAACGGCTGGCTCGTGGACCGCGTGGGCGCGAAGCGGCTTTATCTCTTCGCGTTCGCGACGTTCACGCTCGCTTCGATACTGTGCGGCGCGGCGCAGACCACGGGCGAGCTGATCGCCGCGCGCATCTTCCAGGGTCTGGTTGCCGGGCTGCTCGCGCCGATGGCGCAGATGATGATCGCTCGCGTGGCGGCGAGGAACATGGAGCGCGCGATGGGCTATGCCGCCCTGCCCATCCTGCTCGGACCGATCCTCGGCCCCGTTCTGGCCGGCGCCGTGCTCGCGCGGGCGTCCTGGCCCTGGCTCTTCCTCATCAACGTTCCGGTGGGCGTGCTCGGCGTCGTATTGGCGGCCCTGCTGCTTGCGCCGGATGCCGGCCTGCTGCAGCGGCGCCGCTTCGATTTCACGGGTTTTGCCTTGATCTCGCCGGGGCTTGTCGCGCTGCTCTACGGACTCCAGAACGCCTTGCACGCCGAAGGCATCATGCCTCTTCTCTCCGGCGTCGCGTTGCTCGCGGCGTTCGTGTGGTATTCGAAACTTCGCGGGAGTTCGGCGCTCATCGATGTGCGAATGTTCGCGGACCGCAAGTTCGCCGTACCAGCCATCACACAATTTCTCGCCAACGGCATGCTGTACGGGCGGCAGCTTGCCGTTCCGCTCTATCTCATAGCGGGCTGCGGTTTATCCACGAGTCAAGCCGGTTGGCTCCTTGCTTCGACAGGCGTGGGCATGATGGTTTCGTTCGCCTGCATCGGCTTTCTGACCAACCGGTTGGGCTGCCGTGCCCTCGTTGCGGGCGGGGCATTGCTGGCGCTGCTCGCAACGATCTCGTTCCTGTGGATGACGGGCCACCGATTTTCTGGCGGCGTGGCATTGGCCAGTCTCTTCCTGGCTGGCTTGGGTCAGGGAACCATCAGCATTCCTTCTATTTCGGCTGCGTATGCGTCGATGCCGAAAGCAAGGCTTCCCGTGGCGAATACCGCATTGAACATCGCGCAGCGCATAGGCGGTCCTGTTGCGACGACACTCATCTCAATCTCTCTTTCCCTGGCAGTGCCAACCAGCTCCGGCGTGCAGCCACGGCACTTTCTGCTGGCCTTCGCGATGCTCTCAGGCATTCACTTCCTGTGCTTCGCGGCGGCCATGCTGCTTCCTGCGAAAGTGCAGCGTGCGAGCACAGGAT
>NZ_DATJWR010000138.1:0-7132 GCF_035501035.1 Paraburkholderia sp. | reverse complement strand
GTGGTCGCGCTGCTGCTGCTCAGGCTGCTCGACAAGTACGATGCCGAAGGCAGCCCGCTCGACGCCGACCGCCTGCATCGCGAGATCGAGGCGGCCAAGCTCGCCTACGCGGTGCGCGATGCGGTACTGGGCGACCCGCGCAAGGGGAGCGTGGACGTGGAGCGCTTGCTGTCCAACGACTACGTGGATGCACTGCGCAGCCGCATCGATCTCGAAAGCGTGCTGGACCCGGCCGCCGCGCTCACTTCGGTCGAGCATCGCGACACGGTCTATATCACCGTGGTCGATCGCGATCGCAACTGCGTGAGTTTCATCAATTCGTTGTTCTATCCATTTGGCAGCGGGTTGATGGGCAAGGAGTCGGGCGTAATGCTGCACAATCGCGGCATGAGCTTTTCGGTCGAGCCTGGGCATCCGAACGCGATCGCGCCGCACAAGCGGCCGATGCACACCATCATCCCCGGCATGGTCGCGCGCGAAGGCCGCGTACAGATGAGCTTCGGCGTGATGGGCGGCCACTATCAGGCGATGGGCCACGCGCATTTCCTCTCGAAGGTGCTGCATTACGGCCTCGACATGCAAACGGCGATGGATCTGCCGCGCGTCTTTCCGCGTCCGGGCACGGCAAGCGTGGAAATCGAATCGACGCTGCCCGCCACCACGCGCGCGGCGCTCGCGGATCGCGGCTTCTCGCTCGTGCCAGCCGCCGGGCCGATTGGCGGCTCGCAGGCCATCCGCATCGATTGGGAGCGGGGCGTGCTGACGGGCGCGTCCGACCATCGCAAGGATGGGTGCGCGCTCGGGTATTGAGGCGCAGCGCCTGGGCGACTTCGACGCAAGGGGAGGGGCACAAAGGGGCGAGAGCGCCCCTTTCTCGTTAGGGCTGCCTGATTTCGGCTTCGACCAGCTTCGCAAGCAAGGCAAGCGACTCCTGCCAGCCGAGATAGCACGCCTCGGCGGGAATGACCTCGGGTATGCCTTCCTGCACGACGTTCAAATCCGTGCCGAAAAACACCGCGCGCAGGTCCACGGTCGTTTGCATGACGCCGGGCAGGTTCTGATCTTCGAATTTTCCGGTGTAGCGAAGGCGCGCGTGAGGGACGAGTTCGAGATACTCGCCGCCGAACGAGTGGCCGTGGCCAGTCGTGAAGTTCGTGAACGACATGCGGTATTGGCCGCCAATCTTCGCGTCGAGCTGGTGAACCGTTCCGGTGAAGCCGTTGGGCGGCAGCCATTTCACGAGCGCGCCGGCATCGAGAAAGGCGCGATAGATACGCTCCGGCGGCGCGTGCAGCACGCGATGCAGGCGGACGCTGTTTGAAGCCATGTCGAGCTCCCTGGGATGTGGACCGGGTTTGGGCCGCCTTGCAATAGTAGGCCACCGGGCCGGACCCATCGCCTAAACTTCCCATTACCGAAATCCCGGCCGCCCACCCCCGGCCGGGCATAGCCCGCAGCCGCTCACCCGCGGCACCCGGAGACCACCATGACCGCTCAACCGCTTGCGATGCATCAGGTCGATTACGAAGGCTTCGAGATTCACGTCAGCACGACGCCGACCGAAGAGGGCGCGAACCGCTACACCTACACGGCTTATGTTTGCCACCCCGGTGCGAATCCCGCGCTGCCGGGCCACACGGTCACGTACCACGCGGGAGGCGACGAAACCTTCCGCAGCGAGCAGGACGCCAGCGACGAGGCGGTGCACGTCGGCCGCAGCATCATCGATGGAACCCACCCCGATCTCTCCGTGCTCTCGCTCGTGACCCACGGCTTTTGAGCGCGGCGGGCCTTCGCGCGCGCCGCCGCGGGCAGCGCGAGGGGAAGGAGGAAAAAGGCCCGGACGGGACGTCCGGGCAAAGCCACCGGATTTCCGGCGGCGGAGGTTTCAGTGGCTGCGCTGCGCGCGTTGCACGCGCGGCGCGGCAAAAATGCGACGGGCCCGCTCTCTCTCAAACAGGAGAGCGGGCCCGTTGGGCGAGTCGCGCGCCGCGCGTTTGCGCGGCGCGTGAGCCGCGATTACTGGCCGAAGTAGACCGGCTTGATGTTCGCCGTGCGGTTGCCGGCTTGCGTGCTGCCATTCGTCGATGCGCCGTAGGCCGTGGCTTCGGCGGTGCCGTTTTGCGCCGCGACGCGTGCCTGGGCTGCCTGCAGGTCTTGCGGGTAGTACGGGCTCGAGACGCCCGGACGGTAGCCGGCCTTCTCCAGCTGGACCAGTTCGGCGCGCACTTGAGCGCGCGTCACGGGCGCCTGGCTTTCCTGGGCGAACGAAAGGGCGGGAGCGACGAGGACGGTAGCGGCGAGCGCTGCAGCAATCAGATTCTTCATGGTAACAACCTCCAAAGATTATGAGTCGATTCGTAACAATCATGCTGCCCGAACCGTTGATGTAACTTTATTGCAGTGCACTTCAAAGAAAAAGATCGCAATCCGGCAAACATCATTACTTGAAGTGCAATAATTTCGGCGTGCTTCGGCGATGCGCCGTGCTGGCGCCCGCCATAAAGAGGCAAAATGGCGCGTGGGAGGTCGCGTGCACCGTGCCGGTCGCGAGCCCCGATCGCTCATTCCCGATCTCATTTCAAAGTTCAAGGAGAAACGCCATGAAGAACCGTCTCGGCCGTCAGGCGCTGATTGCCGCCGCGCTGGCGGGGCTTGCGACGGCTGGCGCGAGCGTCGCGCAGGCGGACGACACCGTGAATTGCTACGGGGTCGCCAAGGCCGGCCAGAACGACTGCGCGAGCAAGACCGGCGTGCATGACTGCGCGGGCGAGGCCAAGGTCGATCACGACAAGGGCGACTTCAAGACCATGCCGAAGGGCACGTGCGAGAAGCTAGGCGGCACGCCGGAGAAATGAGCCGTCATGGAGTCCACGCCGTTCAGGCGCGCATTGCGGGGCGCATGAAATGAGCACGCCGCGTGCGCCTGCGGGCGTGGGCATCGGCCTGCGTCACGCCCACTACGAAGCCTTCATGGCGGGGCCGCCCGGCATCGACTGGATCGAGGTCCACAGCGAGAACTACTTCGGCGATGGCGGCTACGACCTGCACGTGCTCGAAACGGTGCGCCGCGATCTGCCCGTGAGCCTGCACGGTGTGGGGCTCGGACTCGGCTCGGCGGTGCCGCTCGACGAGGCGCATCTTGCCCGGCTCGCGCGACTCGTCGAGCGCATCGAGCCGGCGGTCGTCTCCGAGCACCTGTGCTGGGGGGCGAGCGCGCAAGGCGCGCTGCACGATCTGCTTCCGATGCCGCTCACCCAGGCCTCGCTCGATCACCTTGCGGCGCGCGTCGCGCAGATGCAGGATTCACTGGGCCGCGCCGTGCTGATCGAGAATGTTTCGACGTACATACGATTTCGCGGCGACGCATACAGCGAGGCCGAATTCCTCGCGTCGCTCGCGCAGCGCACGGGTTGCGGCGTGCTGCTCGACGTGAACAATCTGTACGTCAATCAATGCAACCATGGCGAGGATGCGCTCGCGGCCATGGCCGCGCTGCCGCCGCACGTGGTAGGCGAGATTCACCTGGCGGGGCATCGCGTGAGCGCAGCAGCGGTGATCGACGATCATGGCTCGCGTGTCGCGCCGGCAGTCTGGTCGCTATACGAGGCGGCGCTCGCGCGGTTTGGCGCAACGCCCACGCTCATCGAGTGGGACACGGCGGTGCCGGCGCTCGACGTGCTGCTCGACGAGGCGCTTCTCGCGCGCGAGCGGTTCACGCGACACGCCACACCGCATCGCGAGGCGGAGGTTCGCTCGTGAATTCGCGCGACACGCTCGCCTCGCAGCAGCAGGCTTTCGCCGCCGCCCTCGACGACCCCGCTGCCGATACCGCGCTGGCCGCCCGGATGCTGCCCGCCGATGCCGCTAAGCTGCACGAGCGCCTCGGCCTCTATCGAGGCAACGTGCGTGCGGCGCGGCGTGTTGCACTGGCCAACGCCTATCCGGTGCTCGTCGCCCTGACCGGCGAAGCGTATTTCGACGCACTTTCGCTCGCCTACGCGCGCACGCATGCGTCGCGCGAAGCGGATCTCAACCGCTTCGGCGCGCATTTGCCCGAATTCATCGAGCGTTATGAGACCGACACGCGCTATGCGTATTTCGGCGATGTGGCGCGGCTCGAATGGGCGCTGCATGTGGCCGCTTTCGCGGCCAACGAGCCGGCCGACGCCACGCCGCTCGACGCGCGGCAGTGGCAGGCGCTTGGCGCGCCGTGTCTCGCGCAGTCGCGTCTTGCGGTGCATCCCGCGTGCTCGGCGCTCGCCCTGCGCTTTGACGCGGCGGCGATCTGGCAGGCGCATCAACCGGGCGGCGCGTGGCCCGAACGCGTGGATGCCGCGTCGTGGGCGCTCGTGGTGCGCCCGCAGTGGCGTGCGTCAGTGCTGGAGCACACCCGCGCCGCGCATGAGGCCTTCGTTGCGCTGCGCGATGGCGCGACGCTCGATTCGGCGCTTGCACTAGCATTCGACATCGACCCCGCTTTCGACTTCGGCGCGCAGTGGCGTGCGTGGATCGAGGCACGCGCAATCGTCGGGTTGCGCGCGCAGTGAACGCTCGGCGCGGCGAGCCCGTTGTGCTTCACGGCATAAAGCAGAGGAATCCAAACTAATAGCGGATCGCTGGAATTATTCAGGAGATTGGCCAGCGACGAGCACATTGCAGCCAGCAAAAGCAACGCCTGCCCGCCAAGGCCGGCGCCGCCCGGACTTACCCGCATGGCGAACTGCCGCACAGCATGCGAGGGTGCAAGCAGGTACGCAGCGTGCGCGGGTTTGACGAGGTACACTCGACTGCGCATCGGCGTGTGCGGCGCCGGGCACACTCCGTATGCCGGGTGCCCCCCAGGCGCCGGACCACCGGCGCCACTGCAAGGCCATCCCCCAGGGCCCGACATGATGACACGCCGACCGAACGTCGTGATCGCCATTGGCATCGCGCTTGCCGCAGCGCTGACGCTGATCGCCGCGTGGGTCATGGCGCAGATGCGGGACGACGCGCTCGCGAACGCCCGCGCATCCGCATTCAACATCGCACTGCTGTTCGAGCGCGACACGGCGCGCAACTTCGACGTCTACGCGCTTTCGTTGCAGGCCGTGATCGATGCGATCGACGACCCGCGCCTCGCAGCGCTCCCCGCCGACATTCGCCAGAGCGTGCTGTTCGACCGCTCGGCCACGGCGAAGAATCTGGGTGCGATCTTCGTCACCAACGCAGCGGGCGATGTCATCTACGACTCGGGCGCGATGCCGCCGCGCAAGCTCAACGTAGCCGGCCGCGACTATTTCACCGCGCAGCGCGATTCGCCACATTTGGGCCTCTATCTGAGCCGGCCGTTCATTCCGCGCGACGGACCGGCCAATGCCACCATTGGCCTGAGCCGTCGTCTCTCGAACCCCGATGGTTCGTTCGCGGGCGTCGTGGTCGGCACGATGCGGCTCGACTACTTCCGGCAGCTCTTCAGCGACGTGGATATCGGTACGAACGGCACGGTGGCGGTCCTGCTCGCCGACGGTACGCTGCTCATGCGCCGCCCTTACGTCCCGGCGATGATCGGTCACAGCGTTGCCGAATCCACGCTTTTCCAGCGCTTCGAGCGCACGCAGCCGAGCGGCTTCTTTTCGGTCGGCCCGGTGGACGACGTGCGGCGCTGGTTCGCGTTGCGCCGCGTGGACGGCTATCCGCTCGTGTTCGGTGTCGCCATCGCGGCCGAGGATATCTACCGCGAATGGCGCGTGCGCGCCTGGATCATCGGGACGCTCACGGCGTTGCTCGACGCCTCGCTGATCGCGCTCGCGGTGATGTTCACGCTTCAGTTGCAGCGTCGCGTCGCGCTGGAGGCGGAGTTGCGCGAGCAGGCGGGCACCGACGCGCTCACTTCGCTCGCGAACCGGCGCTCGTTCGAGACTCGCGCCGACCATGAGTGGGCGCGCACGCGCCGCTCGGGCATGCCGCTTTCGCTGGCGCTGTTCGATGTGGACCGCTTCAAGCTCTATAACGACCGCTACGGCCACCTCGCGGGCGACGACGCCCTCGCGGCGGTCGCCCATGCACTTGGCGCGCATGCCCGGCGCGCGGCCGACTGCGCGGCGCGTTACGGCGGCGAGGAGTTCGTGTTGCTGCTGCCGGAAACGGGCGAAGCGCAGGCGCTTGCGCTGGCCGAGAAGGTGCGCGCGGCTATCGAGGCGCTGGCGCTGCCGCACGCCGAGAGCCCGAACGGCGTGCTCACCGTGAGCGTGGGCGTGGCCTGTACGACCCAGAGCGTGTTTGCCGACTGGCGCGCGCTGACCGACGCCGCCGACGCGGCGCTCTACACCGCGAAGCGCGCCGGCCGCAATCGCGTCGCGGCGTGGCTGCCAGCCGCGACCACCGACTCGCGCGACACGGGCATTGCCCGCGGATCGGGCTGAGGAGCCCAACCGTTGTCTTCGATCAAATTCTACCCGGGTGATATTGTGCTATGTAATTTACCCGGATAAAATTCGCCGAACCATTGAATCCGGAAGGGAGCGAGCCATGGCGGCGAAGAACGGTTGTACGGCATTTGCGGGCACGCGCGTGATCGCGCGGGGCGTGCCGCTGGCGGTGGCGCTGGCGGTCAAGGCGGAGATCGAGCGTGAAGGGAGCGATGCCGGTCACGCGGTGCTGGTCTTTGACGACCGCGACGCGCGCCCGGTGGAATTTGACCTGCGCGGCACGCAAGCGGAGATCGAGGCGCGCCTCGCCCAGCAGGCGGGCAGCGATGACAGCGTCGGAAGCGATGCCGGCGATGCCGCTGCGCTTGAGCGCGGCACGGCCGAAGACGCGCCGCGCGGCCGCGGCCGCCCGAAGCTCGGGGTGGTCGCGCGTGAGGTGACGCTGCTGCCGCGCCACTGGGATTGGCTCGGCGCGCAGCCCGGCGGCGCATCGGTGGTGCTGCGGCGGCTCGTGGACGCAGCGCGCCACGCGAGCGAAGCGCGCGAGCGCGTGCGTGCGGGGCAGGAAGCCGCGCATCGCTTCATGACCGCGCTGGCGGGCAATCTGCCGGACTACGAGGAGGCGCTGCGTGCGCTCTATGCGGGCGAGCGCGGCCGCTTCGAGGCGGCGAATGCGGCGTGGCCGGCCGACGTGCGCGACTATGCGCGGGAATTGGCGC
>NZ_DATJWR010000137.1:0-2560 GCF_035501035.1 Paraburkholderia sp. | reverse complement strand
CGAGGCATCGGCGGTCTGCAGGAAATCTTCATACGCGTTGCCGTTGACGACAAGCGCGCCCAGCTCGCGCGTGGGCGCGATGCGCGCCGCGATCGCGCCTGCCTGCGCACTGCCCGCCTCCCAGAGCGCCTCGGAAGCCTGGGTGCCCGCAACCTGCCAGTCCACGGTCAAGCCGTAGTCGTGCAGCAGATCGACGTCGGCGGTGTCCTCGGCAGCGGCCCCGAATAGCGCATAGTCGCGCCATAGCAAGGCCAGCGTGGCCCGCACGAGCGTTTGCGGCGCGAAGCGCAGCCCGCGCGCATGCTCTCCGATCAGCAGATTGCAGCGCGCGTAAAGGCGCCGCACGCCCTCGTCGCCCCACGACGGCACGCCTTGCCGTAGCGCGCGGCCGCAGGCCGCCGCAAGACGCCAGAAATCGTAGGGATCGGGACTCGACAGTTCGGCCATGCAGGCGTCCATCTCGTCGAATGCCGCGAGCGCGAGCGCATTGGCCGCGCGGCTGCCGTTGGCGAGACGCGACTTCATCGCGTGCAAAAGCGCCGCCTCATAACGCGCCCGCACCTGGCCAAAGCGCTGTGCCGGCTGCGGATGCAGCGTGGCCGGCGCGAGCGGCCGACCTTGCAACGCCACGTCTTCGTAGGCGAGCGTCACGCCCGGCATGTACCGCGCGAGTTCGACCACAAGCGCGTGCTGCCGCGCAAAGAGCGCGGGCGAACACGCCAGCTCGCGCAGATTGCGGCGTTCGAGCGCAGCGGCGAGTTCCGCCAGCGCCTCGCGGAACAGCGTGCGCACTTCGGCGTCCTCCGATTCCTCGGCTGCGTGGAGCGGTCGCACCGGCAAGCCCGGCGGCGGCGCCACGGCCACCGGCGCGGCGAGCGCGAGCGGCGAAGCGAGCAGGAGCGTGTCGGCAAAGCGCGCCGCCGCGATCCAGCCGGCGTCGCGCAGCGTACGCGCCGCCTGGCGCAGCGGGCGCGCGACGTCGCGCTGCTCGTCGAGCGCGGCGAGCGCCTGGGCGAGCGCGCCGTGCGCGAATGGCACCTGGCCCCCACGCGGATTGGGCAACGCTTCGAATCGGGGAACAGCGGTTGAACGAAGGCTCATGGGGCAGCGCCGAAAACAATTGCGGGCCGACCAGACCGACAATACCGACGACAGCGACGACTGGCGGAGCGAAACCTTGCAGCGCGGCGGACCAGCCGCGTCACGACGAGCGCACGTGCACTGCACATGCCAGTTGCACCGCCATCGACGCCCTCACGCGAGCCGTCCGGACCACGCAGCCAGGCTGCACGCCGGGCACCTCGGGCGCGAGCGCGGCCTCAGATCTGGACCATCTCGAAGTCTTCCTTGCGTGCGCCGCACTCGGGGCATGTCCAGTTGATCGGGACATCCTCCCAGCGCGTGCCGGGCGCGATGCCTTCGTCTGGCAAACCGGCTTCTTCGTCGTAAATCCAGCCGCAGATCAGGCACATCCAGCTTCTATATTCCATTCTTATGCCGCGTCGAAAAGTCCGAAACCAATCGGAAACAATCAGGGAAAAATTCAGGGAAACGAGAGCCATGATGGTACCTTGTTGCCGTTTCCATGCCTAGCAACGAGGAAATTCCGCCTGCACGGCTTCGGGAGCGGCGGGTCACGGCGAGCGTCCCTGAGCGGCGCGCAAATATCCTTGCTTGCGCCGGCGCCATCCGTCCCCCGGATGCCCGGATAAGCCGCATAATTGAAGCATCCTGCTATGACGGCACGGCAATGCCGCGCCAGAAGCCCATTCCATCTCGCCACCTTCATGCCCAGCGACACCCCTCCCATCGTCCTCACCTTCGGCCTTTCCGACCCGACGGGCGGCGGCGGACTGCAAGCCGACCTGCTCACGCTCGCGAGCATGGGCTGTCACGGCGTCACCGTGCTGACAGGCTATACCGTGCGCGACTCCGCCGGCTGCGACGAAGTGACTGGCCTCGATCCCGAAACCGTGGCCACCCAGGCGCGCATGCTGCTCGAGGACATGCCGATCGCGGCGTTCAAGGTGGGCGCCGGTGCGCGCGCCGAGGTCGTGAGCGCGATCGCCGAAGTGGTCGCCGACTACGACGACGTGCCGCTCATCCTCGCCCCCGACTTCACGCTCGACGACGAGCACGTGCTCGCCGCCGACGAACTGCGCGAAGCGATCGCCGACCTGCTGGTGCCGCAAACCACGCTGCTCGTCGCCGACGCCTCCGTGCTGATTGCGCTCGCGCAGCCCGACGGCGACGCCGAGGCGCCGAGCGTCGACGCCGCCATCGCCCACCTGCTCGCCACGGGGTGCGA
Organism: Paraburkholderia sp.; assembly: GCF_035501035.1. Taxonomy (GTDB): domain Bacteria; phylum Pseudomonadota; class Gammaproteobacteria; order Burkholderiales; family Burkholderiaceae; genus Paraburkholderia. The sequence goes on along the minus strand of NZ_DATJWR010000137.1, from coordinate 252 downwards.
ATACATCCTTTCGATGGAAACGGGCACGCATCGCGTGGTCAACACGCTCTATTGCGAAGACGGGCAGCTTCGCCAGGACCTGTGGGACCGGGCTCCGCAGCCGATGATGGGCCTGACCGACACGCTCGGCACGGCGATCGCCGCGCTGCTCGCGAATGGCCAGGAGCCGCCCGAGGCGGTGCGCGAGGCGCAGGAATATCTGTACCAGGCCGTGCAGAGCGCATTCCGTCCGGGCATGGGCGCGTGGCTGCC
>NZ_DATJWR010000136.1:0-2608 GCF_035501035.1 Paraburkholderia sp. | reverse complement strand
GACTTCTCGTTGTTCTGCGACGCGACGTTGCCGAACGACAGCCCCGCGTAGTTGTGCGTGGGGCCAACGAGTCCGTCGAAATTGGCCTCCAGGGTGGCCTTGGATCCGGTTGCGGAATGGCTCATCGTCGATCCTCAGAATTGAAGGCCCGGCGAAACGCTCGCGGGCATCTGCAGTTGTGCGCTTTCCACCGAGGCCATCGGCCAGGCGCAGTAGTCGGCGGCGTAAAACGCGCTGGGGCGATGATTGCCCGAGCGGCCCGGGCCGCCGAAGGGCGCGCCGCTCGACGCGCCGTTGGTCGGACGGTTCCAGTTGACGATGCCCGCGCGGATTTCGCGCGAGAAGCGCTGCCAGAGCGCGGCATCGTCGGCGAGCAGGCCGGCGGACAAACCGTAGGCCGTGTTGTTCGCCTGGGCGATGGCGTCGTCGATACCGGCGTAGCGGATGATCTGCGCCAGCGGGCCAAAGTGCTCCTCATCCGGCAGATCGGCCACGCCCGTCACGTCGAGAATGCCGGGCGTGACAAAGCCGAGCGCCGGATCGCGCTGCTGCATCGGCAGCAAGGCCTTCGCGCCGCGCGAGAGCAGCAGCGTTTGCGCCTCGATCAGCTTCGCGGCCGCGCGCGCCGAGATCACCGCGCCCATGAAGGGCTGCGGATCGGCGTTGTATTCGCCCACGGCGATTCGTGAGGACACCTCGACAAAGCGCTCGATAAAGCGGTCGCCGAATTCGCCCGACGGCACCAGAATGCGGCGCGCGCAGGTGCAGCGCTGCCCCGCCGAGAGAAACGCCGACTGGATCGTGTGGTGCACGGCCGCGTCGATGTCCTCGACCGGCGCGACGACGAGCGGATTGTTGCCGCCCATTTCCAGCGCGAGCACGATCTCGGGCCGGCCGCCGAACTGGCGATGCAGCAGCGTGCCCGTGTCCGAGCTGCCGGTGAAGAAGAGCCCGTCGATCTGCCGATGGTTCGCGAGCGCCACGCCCGTGTCGCGCTCGCCCTGCACGAGGTTCAGCACGCCGGCGGGCAAGCCCGCTTCGCGCCAGAGTTCGACCGTGACACGCGCGACTTCGGGCGCAAGCTCCGAAGGCTTGAAGACCACGGCGTTGCCGGCGATGAGCGCGGGTACGATATGGCCGTTGGGCAGATGGCCCGGGAAGTTGTACGGCCCGAACACCGCGACGACGCCGTGCGGGCGGTGGCGCAGCACGGCCACGCCGTCGGCCATCGGCGTGCGCTTTTCGCCGGTGCGCTCGCCATGGGCCGTGATCGAAATGGCGACCTTCGCGGCCATCGAGGCCGCTTCGGTGCGCGCTTCCCACAACGGCTTGCCGGTCTCGCGGCCAATCGCCTGGGCCAGCGCTTCCTTGCGCTCGGAGACTAGCGCGGCGAAGCGCTTCGCGATCTCGCAGCGCGTTTCGAGCGGCGTTTGCGACCATGCGGAAAACGCGCGGCGCGCGGCGTTGACGGCGCGATCGACATCTTCCGCGCTCGCGGCGTTGCCGCTCCACACGGTCTCGCCGGTGCCGGGGTTGCGCGACGCGAATGCGGGACCCGCGGCCGCGCACCATTGCCCATCGATATAAAGCTCGTTCATGTTCGTCCTTATTGCTTGTGTGCCTGGCCGAGCACGCGCACCGCCTCGCCCGACGCGACGTTCAGCGCCGCCGCTTCCTGCGCGCTCAGCGTGAACACGCCGTCGTGCACCACGCCCGGCGCGAAACCCACCCGAAAATCGCCCAGCGAGGTATTCGACACGAGCGAGCGCACGCCTGCTTCGGCTTGCGGCGTGCCAATCTCGACCGGCACCACCACGCTGTCGCGCACCGTGCGCAAATCCCCGATATGGCATTCGAGCACCGGCCCCGCGTCGAAGATATCGACATGATTCTCGTAGCGCAGCCCCTCGGCTTCGAGCATGCGGCGCGCGGGAACCGTGTCGGCGTGCGTGAGGCCCACGCATGCCTGCGCTTCCTCGGGCAGCAACTCCACGTACACCGGATAGCGCGGCATGAGTTCCGCGAGAAACGACTTGCGGCCGTGCGAGCTGAGATAGTCGGCGGCGTTGAAGTCGATTTGATAGAAGTGCGAACCGACCGCGCGCCAGAACGGCGACGTGCCCTCCGCGTCGAAATGGCCGCGCAACTCCGCGCACAGGCGCTCGGGAAAGCGCTCGCGAAACTGGGCGATGAACATGAACCGCGAGCGCGACAACAGGCTGCCCATGCCGCCCGTACGATAGCGCGGCGAAAGGAACAGCGAGCACACTTCGGCGTAGCCTGTGAGATCGTGCGAGATATTGAGCGCGCGCATGCGCGTCCAGATGCCGAGTTCCTGGCTCGCGTGAACCACCGTGCTCACGCGATAGTTGTAGAACGGCTGCTCGAGCCCCACCGCCGTTTCGATGCCGCATGCGCCAGCCACGTCGCCCGTGGCCGTGTCTTCCATCACGAAGAAGTAGCCGGCTTCGCGCGGCGCGGCTTCACCGGCTAGCGTGCGCCGCGTGCGCTCGATGCGCGCCTTGAGCGCCTCGCGGTCGGGCTTGAAGGTCGTGAGACCGGGTCCCGTTTCCTGGGCTAGCGCGACGAGCGCGTCCACGTCGCCCGT
>NZ_DATJWR010000135.1:0-27745 GCF_035501035.1 Paraburkholderia sp. | reverse complement strand
GGCGGCGCCGAGTACGTCGACCATCTTGTCGGAGTCGTACTCGTTCATCTGGCAGCCAAAGGTCTTTACATAAACTTTCTTGGTCATCGGGTTTCGCCGTTCGCAGTGGTTGACCTGGGGGCGTCGTCCGCTTGATGCACGGTATGCACGTCAGGACTACGGTGTTTTAAGGGGGCAGAATCGGGGGCGTCGAGACCGGGTGGGGCCGGCTTGGGGCATCCCGCGTCTGGCAACGCGTTGGGGACGATCCGCCCTTGCTTTTTGTTGCCACTTCGCCGTGCCTGTGTGTCTCGCCGGCGCATTGGCTACTCGCTGGCTTCTTTTTGCCGGGATTGCCGTGGCTGCGGATCGCTTTCTGCGTAATCCGGGATTATAGCCGCTTGCGCCTTCTGCTTTGCGTCCCCTCGGCCGGGTCCGTGCAGGGCAAGAGCGCGTCCAGTTCGCCCGACGTCTGCGCGAAGCGCGCGGTGAGGAAATCGAGCAGCGCGCGCACGCGCGGCGCGAGAAAGCGGTTGCGGTGGTAGAGCGCGTGCAGCGGCGCGTCCGGGTAGCGCCAGTCGGGCATCACGATCTTCAGCCGCCCGGCGCGCAGGTCGTCGGCAACGTCCCAGATCGACTTCACCGCAAGACCATAGCCGCATAGCGCCCACTGGCGCGCCACTGCGCCGTCGGTCGATTCGAGCGCGTCGTCGAGCGGCACCGTGTAGGTTTGCGTCTGTCCATCGCGCGTGAAACGCCATTCGTTCACGGGCCCCGCCACCGAGCTGATCACGATGCAGTCGAAACGGGCCAGATCGCCCGGCTCCTGCGGCTCGCCATGGCGCGCGAGGTAGGCGGGCGAGGCACATAGCACGCGCCGGTTCGGCGCGAGCCAGCGTGCGACGAACGAACTGTCCTGCGGCGTGCCGAAGCGGATCGCGAGATCGATGTCCTCGAGCACGAGATTCGAGAGCGAATCGGTGAGCGTGAGCGCGAAGCGCACGTCGGGGTAGAGATCGCGGAATTCGTCGAGCCATGTCATCAGCAGGTTTCGGCCGAAGTCCGACGTCGCGGAAATGCGCACCTTGCCGCGCACCGCGTTCTGGCCCTCCTGCAACGCGGCCTTGGCGTCATCGAGCGAGCGCAGCGCGTGCTCGCTGCAGGTGAGGTAGAGCCGGCCTTCGTCGGTGAGCCGCAACTGGCGCGTGGTGCGATCGAAAAGGCGCGCGCGCAGTTCCGCTTCGAGGCGCGCCAGCCGGGCGCTGGCCGCCGCGGGCGTGAGGCCGAGCTTGCGACCCGCTGCCGAGAGGCTGCCGAGGCGTGCGGCCTCCACGAAAAGGCGCACGTCGCCGAGATTGTCCATCGCGCGATTATTCGAAAAATATTGAAAATGCTTCAAATGCTACGCCAATTATCAAATCTTTACGTAGCCCCGACAATGCGCGTGTTTTCAGGAAAACCGCAGCGCCTTAGTTTGCGCGGCGCGGCCCGCACGCCATGGAACTCGATCACGTCACGCTCGTCACCCCCGACCTCGAAGCCACATGCCGCTTCTTTCGCGACATAGTCGGCCTCGAGGACGGTCCGCGTCCGCCGTTTCGCGTGGACGGCCATTGGCTCTATGCACACGGCCGCCCGGTCATCCATCTGATCGACGCGACCGTGCCCGCGCAACCCGCCGCGCTGGTCGCGCCGCGCATCGACCACGTGGCGTTTCGCGTCGCGCCCGGCGACGAGTGGCGCGCTCTGGTCCAGCGGCTTGCCGCGCACCGCATGCCCTACCAGTTCGCCGAGGTGCCCGCGAGCGCGCAGCGGCAACTTTTTGTGGCGCTCGCGCAGGGCATCGTCGTCGAGTTCGTCACGTCGATGACGGCCGGCGCGGCGGCCTGAGCGGCGGCCTTAGCGCCTGCCTGAGAGTCCGCCAGAGGGCGCCGCCTCACGCTGCCTCAGTCCTGGTCCAGGCCCGGTCACCCCCACGCTGATTTTTGGAGATTTCGATGCCCATTCCCTTGCTCGCGCTGGCGATCAGCGCCTTTGCCATTGGCACCACCGAGTTCCTCATCATGGGCCTGTTGCCCGACGTCGCGCGCGATCTCAACGTGACGATTCCCGCCGCGGGCCTGCTCGTGACCGGCTATGCGCTTGGCGTCGCGGCCGGTGCGCCGCTGCTCGCCGCGCTCACGAGCCGCATGCCGCGCAAGCTCGCTCTGCAACTGCTGATGGGCGTGTTCATCGTCGGCAACGTGATGTGCGCCGTTGCCTCGAATTATTCGCTGCTGATGCTCGCGCGCGTCGTGGCCTCGTTCGCGCACGGCTCGTTCTTCGGCATCGGCGCCGTGGTGGCCGCATCGCTCGTGCCGCAGGAAAAGCGTGCGAGCGCCATCGCACTGATGTTCACCGGACTCACGCTCGCGACGGTGCTGGGCGTGCCGTTCGGCACGGCCGTCGGCCAGCAGTTCGGCTGGCGCGTGGCGTTCTGGATCGTGAGCGGCCTTGGCGTGATCTCGCTCATCGGCGTAACGGCGCTCGTGCCCAACCAACACGATACTGGCCCTGCGGGCCTCGGCCACGAGGTGCGCGTGCTGCGCGATCCGCAGGTGTGGCTCGCGCTCGGCATGACCGTGCTCGGCTTCGGCGGCGTGTTCGTCGTCTTCACTTATATCGCGCCGATTCTCGAGCAGGTGAGCGGCTTCTCGCCGCGCGGCGTGACGTTGATGCTCGTGCTGTTCGGCGTGGGGCTCACGCTTGGCAACACGCTGGGCGGCAAGCTCGCCGACCGCGCGCTGATGCCTTCGCTCATGGCTATCCTCGTGATGCTCGCCGTGGTGATGGCGATTTTCACGAAGACGAGCCATGCGAGCGTGCCGGCCGCCGTCACCGTGTTCGTGTGGGGCATCGCCGCGTTCGCGACCGTGCCGCCGCTGCAGATGCGCGTGGTCGCGAAGGCCGCCGCCGCGCCGAACCTCGCTTCGACGCTGAACATCGGCGCATTCAACGTGGGCAACGCGATGGGCGCGTGGATGGGCGGTCTGGCCATCGCGCACGGCGTGGCGCTCGACTCGCTGCCGTGGGTGGCTGCGGCCGTCTCGCTCGCGGCGCTCGTGCTTACGTGGGCGGCGGCGCGGCTCGACGCGCGCAGCACGCCGGTGCGGGAACCGGGGATGGCGGTGCGGCAGGACGCGTGAGCCGCACGCGGAGCGAATGCGGCTGATGCGGCGTACGCAGCTGATGCGCAGGGCCCAAAAGCAATCCCGGAATTGCGCTCTGCAATCGTGATAACAGTGTGAAGATAACTTCGTTGGGTGCGACAAATCGCGATGCTAGTCTTGCCTCCATTCAGGCTCTTGCGCCGCAATTCGAGCGGTGCGTCCGGGAGGCAGCCATGCATTCACCCCTCGCGCTCGTGCGCGACGCGCAGCTAGATGTGGCGCACACCGAAGCAACTTACGACACGCTCGAGTATCTCGTCGGCGTGAACCTGGCGCGGTTGCGCGCCGAGCGCCAGCTTTCGCTCGATGCGCTCGCGCGCGCCTCGGGCGTCTCGCGCGCGATGCTCGCCCAGGTAGAGTCGGCGCGCAGCGTGCCCTCGATCAAGGTGCTGTGCAAGGTGGCGGCGGCGCTCAAGGTCTCGGTCTCGGCCTTTTTGCGCCGGCATGCCGTGAACGGCTTCGAGCATCTGCCCGCCGAACGCGCGTCGCGCCTCGTGAGCGCCGACGGCCGCTATTCGGCGCGTGCGCTCTATCCGGAAGGCGAGCCCGCCGCTGCCGAATTCCATGAGCTGCGCATCGCGCCGCTGCATACCGAGCCCGGCGTGCGCCGCCCGCCCGGCACGACGGTGAACCTCGTGGTGAGCGACGGCACGCTCGAAGTGAGCGTGCACGAGCGTCGCCAGCTGCTCGCGACCGGCGACGCGATGGTGTTCGACGCCGACCAGCCCCACAGCCTGCGCAACCCCGGCGACACCGAAGCGCGCGTGTTTCGCGTGACGCTGAACGCCGAAACGCCGCCGCGCTGGGACGTGCCCGCCGCGCCGGCAGTTGCCCGGGACGTGACGCAGGTGGTGTCGCAACTGGCGGCGCAGGCCGCGCCGCAGCCGGCATGAGCGGCCGCCCGGCGAACGCGCTCATGGCGTGCTGCATGAAATTCGCTCCGGGAAAAGATTCGGGAAAATTGTCTAGTCGTACTTTTTCGCGCTGCACGATCGCGCGGCCTGTTGTATCCTTTGCCCGCCGGTTGATCCGGTAATCAGTGCGTCTTCAGGGCGGGGTGAAATTCCCCACCGGCGGTATGCCGGCCGCGCCGCAAGGCAACGCCGACGAGCCCGCGAGCGCCTGCGCGAACGTAGTTGTGTCGTGCGCAGGGTCAGCAGATCTGGTGCGAAGCCAGAGCCGACGGTCATAGTCCGGATGGAAGAAGATGTGCAGATGGTCATGTTTGCCCATCCGCCGCGGCGTTTCGGCCGATGCGTGTGCGTCCCCATTTTCGGGGCGCCTCACATCACTGCCGAATCACGCGTGCCGGGGATTCCTGTCTGTTTGCAATGCCCTGAAACGTTTTTCGCCTAACTCTCGCGAGGAGCGTTTCACATGTCCCTTACTGCCAGTTCCACTTTCGCATCGTCTTTCGGCGAGCCGCTCGATGCCGCTGCCGATCTCCCTTTCATCGAATCCGAGCCGGTGCCTGCGCGCATCGCTGCGGCGTTGCAGGCCATGCGCGAAGGCCGCCCGGTCGTGCTGCAGGACGACCACGACCGCGAGGACGAGGCCGACCTGATCGTCGCCGCCGATCGCCTCACGACCGAAACGATGGCGCTCTTCATCCGCGAATGCAGCGGCATCGTGTGCCTGTGCCTCCCGGACGAAAAGGTGCGCGCGCTCGAACTCCCGCCGATGGTCTCGCACAACGAAAGCCGCAACCGCACCGCGTTCACGGTGTCGATCGAGGCGCGCGACGGCGTGAGCACGGGCGTCTCGGCCGCCGACCGAGTGACGACGATCCGCGCCGCGATCGCCCCCGACGCGAAGCCCGCAGACATCGTGCGCCCCGGCCACGTGTTCCCGCTGCGTGCGCAGCGGGGCGGCGTGCTGGCGCGCCGCGGCCACACGGAAGGCACCGTCGACCTCGCGGTGCTCGCGGGCCTCGCGCCGGCCGGCGTGCTGTGCGAGCTGATGAACCCCGACGGCACGATGGCGCGCGGCGAGCAGGTGGATCGCTTCGCGAAGCTGCACAACCTGCCGATGCTCACGATTGCCGAACTGGTGACGTTTCGCGAATCGCTCGCTGCGGCGCGCGAACGCTGCGTCGAGCCGGCCTGAGGCCGATTCGGGGGCGATCGGGGGGCACGCGGGACTTCAAAGGGCCTCAGAGGGCTTCAGGCGCCCGTCGCCTCGCGGCGGCTGGGTGGCGTCGCGACGTGGGCGTTTCTCTCGCGCCTGCTTCGCGTTCGCTTACGACTGCGTGTCGCCGAACTCGCCGCGCACGCCGGCCTCGACGAGTGCCGGCAGCGCGTCCATGTGGGCCATGATGCGCGTGATGCCCATCTCTCGCAGCACGTCGGCATAGCCTGACGGGATATGGCTCGCGCCGACGAACGCGATCGTCTTCATGCCCGCCGCGCGTGCGGCGTTCAGGCCCGAAATACTGTCCTCGACGACGATGCAGCGCGCCGGCTCCACGCCGAGCTGGTTCGCCGCGTGGAGGTACACGTCGGGATAGGGCTTGGGCCGCGCGACCTGCTCGGCACTGAAGATGCGCTCGCCGAAGATCGTGTCGAGCCCGGCGCGCCGCACCGAAGCGTGCACGCGCGAGAGCCGGCTGTTCGAGACGACGGCTGCGGGCAGCGAGACGCGGCGCAGCGCGTCGCGCACGCCGTTGATCGGGCTCACCGATTCGGCAATCGCGATTTCGCAGCGCTGGTCGATCGTCTCGAGAAAATCGTCGGGCATCGTGAGGTTGAAGCGCGCGGCGACATCGGCGAGAAAGCGCGAGGTCTGCTGCCCGAACGCCGACTTGACGGCGGCGCGGAAATCGATGCCGGGAAAGGTGCTGCTGAGCGTTTCGAATAGAACGCGGTCGGCGATGACTTCGCTGTCGACGAGCACGCCGTCGCAGTCGCAGATTAGATGGTCGATCATGCGTGAAACGAGAGGCCGCGCGCTGCACGGCGCGAGGGCCGGTGCCGCGCCAGGGCCAGACAGGCGCAAAGGTTGAAACGCCTCATCATACGTGCTTTTAGGCGGCCGTCCTTAGGTGTCGACCTGAGTTAGCGCTTTAGCGCATACTCAGGTCCCATGCAGGGCTGTCGACCTGAGTTAGCGCCTAAGGTGTCGGCCGGAGTTAGTGTTTCAGCACTTACTCCAGGCCCATGCAAAGCATCTGCTCAGGTCTTGTGCAGGATGCTCGCTGCGGCGCTGCTTGAGCGGCGCTTTCCAGCATGACCGATAGAAAGGGATAAAAAGGCCCAATCTGTGCACGGCGGGTGCGCGTGGAGCTGCGTCCGGCACGCCTAGCCGTCCTCCGCTTGATCTGCTTCACCCGCATCGGCCCACGCCATCGCTGCGCCGATCTAGCGCGAGATAGCCTCCGTCGCGACGCCTGCCTGGCTAGACCAGATGTCGCGCGGGTCGTGTTCGACCCAGCCGGGCCGCGGATAAAGCTGGGCGAGTTCCTTCTGCGCGAGCGCGACGATCTCGCCGCGACGGTCGAGCAGCGGGGCGCGTGAGTTCGTCGTGCCGCGATCCAGTGCGAGGATGTACGACTCAGCGCGCGACTGATGCATCGAGCGGTCTCCATGGTTGTGGTGCGGCATGCAGCGCCATGCAGCGGCGAGAGCGCAACGAACCCAGCATAGTCCCGAAAGCGTCTTGTGGTCGCCTCGGCCGAACGGCCAGGGTGTCGGACGGCTGGCGCGGTGCGACAATAGCCGCACCGGGATGCAATCGTTCTAACCAGTCCAAAAGGAAAACGAGGCAATCATGCGTGGAATTGCGATGATCGGCGCGGCAGCGCTACTCGCGGGGTGCGTGAGCACACCGTCGAGCCTTGAGGGCGGGCGGGGCGCGCCTTCATTCGCCGCGTTGCAACAAATGTGTGGCCAGGAGGTGGACTTCGGCACGGATGCACCGGCCGTCTACTCGGCTGTTTTCGACGCCTGGGTGGCCAATCGCCGCGGCAGGCTGCCCCAGGCCCAGTTCTGCGGCTTCCAGGCTGCGCTTGCGCAGCAGTACGCAACGTACGGGAAAAGTAGTGACCCGGCGGCGCGCAATCAGTGGGTGAACTTCCTCAACGAGCAGCGCGCGACGGCGCTGAGCTGGCGCGCATCGGCAGATCCCACGCTGCGGGCAGGCTAATCAGGTTGGCGGCGCACGGGTGCCCCGGCGCAGGCGAAAGCGCATACGCTGCACGCGTAGCGCAAGCGGTCGGCCGCCGGTTGGGACGCCAACCAGCACGAGGGCGGAAAAAAATGGTCACGCGGGCATGAAGCGCGCGGGTCCGCGTGACCATGCACTGCAGGCGCATACGTCTACTGCCGGGCGCCTGCATCGGGGACGTGCCCGACCGGGCGGGCTGGCGGACGATCCTCGCGTCCGCGCAAATCGATAGGGGCAATGGGCCTGTGGCTGGGCGGGCACAGAGCCCGCCGGCTCAGGCTACGAACACCGTTTGATGGCGCGCAACGCAGAGTCGCCGATTTCGGTTAGTCGCCATTGCTGGAGGCCGGAGGCGAGGCGCTCCAGTTGGACGAGCTGTCGTTCGAGCAGGGCGTCCAGTTCTTCTCGCTCCATGTCGAGCTGGTTGGGGGCGTCCTTTACTAGCAGCAGGGTGGCGAATTCATGCGGACTCAGCATCGTTCTCTCCGTGTTGCCGCATCAGAGGTCACCGATTGCGGCCCGCAGGGCGGCGCGGCGACAGACATGCGGTAGGTATGAGCGAAAGCCTGCGACGGTGCAGATCGCGTGGCCGGCGGTACCGGCCGTCCGGACCGCCTGTACGCGGCCCAAACGGCATCCAGCCCGGGATCTACCTCGGGGAACTGGAGTGTAGTCAACGCTGCTGCGTTGTACAAACCACATCTCAAAAATATTCCGTTTGACATTCGCGCCTGCGCGCGGCGGTAACACAAGGCGTGCAGATTCGCGATTTCACTTGAAGTTCGTGCCGCGCTGCGGCAAGACTTGAGCGCCTCTGTGTGCTTCTGCGTGCCTCGCGGCCACCACGATTCAGCTGCACACCCGGCAGCATGCGTAGCGCATGAATTGGCAAGCGCATGTGGCAGTCATTTGCCGCGTTGCTACGCATAACGGTTCACGCCCAGGCGTCCATTTCTGGAACTGTGAGCACTGGGCCCGGTCTGTGCTATGTGACTGCAGGTACGCGAAACTACAGCTAATATGGAATAGGGATGGATGGCTGGTACCTTTCACCACGCTTGATGGGCGCGACATGCGGAGCCTCGGGGGCTTCGTCACGCGCCGCGCGGCGTGAGTCTGGATACCGCTTCGGGAGCACGACACCAAATGCGTAACGAAATTGAGCCTCGCCATGAGATGCCCTGGCGCATCGAAGACATCGATCTCACACGTATCGACCGTCAACGTGCCGCCGCCAACGAAGACTTGATGCTGCTCCTGTGCGCTTCTTCGTTCATTGAAAGCGGCTCTGACCTTTACACCAGCAACCTCAGCGTGTTCTTCAATGGCGACCCCGAAGTCTCGGAGTGGCTCAACCGCGAATGGGAGCTCGAGGAGCTTCAGCATGGGCGCGCGTTGAAGACGTACATCCAGTACGTGTGGCCCGAGTTCGATTGGGACACGGCCTTTCGGAATTTCATCGACGAGTATTCGAAGACTTGCTCGTTCGAAGAGTTCGAGAAAACGCGGGCGCTCGAAATGGTTGCGCGCTGCGTGGTCGAAACGGGTACCGCGACGCTATACCGCGCCATCGGCGAATGCTCGGACGAGCCCGTGCTCAAGGAAATCACCGACAACATCCGCAGCGACGAAGTGCGCCACTACAAGCACTTTTTCCGCTATTTCAAGAAGTACAACCAGATAGAGGGGCACGGGCGTCTCGCCGTGCTCGGTGCGCTCATGCGCCGCGTGATGGAGATCAAGAACGAAGATTCGGAGATCGCATTGCGCCATGTGTTCGCGGGCCGCTATCCCGACCGCGTGCGCGACGAGGCCTATAACCGCGAGCTCGCGGCGCGCGTGAACAAGCTAGTGCGTCACAATCTTTCCGCCGACATGTGCGTGAAGATGCTGCTCAAGCCGCTCAACCTGCCTGCGAAGATCCAGCCGGGCGTGCATTACCCGCTCGCGAAGATTACTCAGCACGTGTTCTTCCGCTAGCGCTTCGGCGCGCGCGAAAGCGCGCAAAAAACGCAAAGCCCGCTGTGATGGCGGGCTTTGCGTTTTGTGGTGCATGCCGACCGACGTACGGTCGATCGGCTCACGGCAACCTGGCGTTTAGCGGTCGCGCTGGCCGTTGCCGTCGCGGCGCGCATTGCCGCCGGGCCGGCCGCCGAGCAGCGCGCCCGGGTTCCCTTGCGACTTGCGTTGCTGGCGTCCCAGCGCGCTCTCGTGCGAGACTCCGCGCTGGCTTTCGCGACGCGTATGCTCGCCGCGTCCGCTCGTTGCGCCGTGATTCGCGGCTTGCTGCTTCACCGGCTTGGCAGTACGCACGCCGTTCGAAGCCGGCTTGGCCGGGCGCTGCCCGCCGTTGCCGCCGCCATTGGCGGCTTGAGCACGGTTGCCGTCGCGGCCACCGTCACGGCTGCCTTCGCGATTGCCGCCGCGCGCTTCGCGCGGCTCACGTGCCTCGCGGGATTCACGCGGCTCGCGCGACTCGCGTGATTCACGCGCCTGCGCGGCGGGCCGGCCCCCGTTCGCGCCATTGGATGCACCGCGACCCTGGCTTTGCCCCTGGCGCGGCGAGCGCCCTTGCGGCTGGCTGCGGCGCTGGATCGGCTCAGGCTTCGCGTTCGGGTCCGGCTCGAAGCCGGGAATGACTTCTTGCGGCACCGCGCGCTTGATCAGCTTTTCGATGTCCTTGAGCAGTTGATGCTCGTCCACGCACACGAGCGAAACCGCCTCACCCGTCGCGCCCGCGCGGCCGGTGCGGCCGATACGGTGCACGTAGTCCTCGGGCACGTTCGGCAGATCGAAGTTGACCACGTGCGGGAGTTGATCAATATCGATACCGCGAGCGGCGATGTCGGTGGCGACCAGAACCTGCAGCGTAGCGTCCTTGAATTCGGCGAGCGCGCGCGTGCGCGCCGACTGGCTCTTGTTGCCGTGGATCGCGAGCGCGCTGATGCCGTCCTTCGTGAGCTGCTCGGCGAGGCGGTTCGCGCCGTGCTTCGTGCGCGTGAACACGAGTACCTGGAACCAGTTGTGCTGGCGGATCAGGTGCGTGAGCAGTTCGCGCTTGCGGTCGCGATCGACGGGATAGATCTTCTGCGCAACCGTCTCCGCCGTGGTGTTGCGGCGCGCGACTTCGATGAGCGCGGGGGAATCGAGCAGGCTGTCGGCGAGCGCCTTGATCTCGTCGGCGAAGGTTGCCGAGAAGAGCAGGTTCTGGCGCTTCGGCGGCAGCTTCGCGAGCACGCGCTTGATGTCGTGGATGAAGCCCATGTCGAGCATGCGGTCGGCTTCGTCGAGCACGAGGATCTCGAGCTGCGAGACGTCGATGGTCTTTTGCTGCATGTGGTCGAGCAGACGTCCCGGCGTCGCGACCACGATATCGACACCGCGCTTCAAGGCGTCGATCTGCGGATTGATGCCCACGCCCCCGAACATCACGGTGGACTTGAGCTTCAGATACTTGCCGTAGTCGCGCACGCTCTCCTCGACCTGCGCCGCGAGTTCGCGCGTGGGTGTGAGGATCAGCGCGCGCACGACGCGCTTGCCGCCCGCGGCGGGCGGCATTTGCGAGAGGCGTTGCAGGATCGGCAGGGTGAAGCCAGCGGTCTTGCCGGTGCCGGTTTGTGCACCGGCGAGCAGGTCGCCGCCGCCGAGCACGGCAGGAATCGCTTGCGCCTGGATGGGCGTGGGCGTGGTGTACCCAAGTTCGTTGACAGCGCGGACCAGCGGTTCGGACAAGCCGAGAGAATCGAAAGACATAAACACCTGTTGTATTGCAGTGGCGCGAGCAGCTTTGCGCAGCCCGAAGGCGCGCTGCGGAACGTGGGGCGCTGGCGGGCGTTGATTTTCCGCCCGGCGGCACATGCCCCCCTCGCGTTGTTCGGACGGCTCGCCAGTGCGCGCGCCGCGTTTTTTTTGATGGAACGGACGGTCTGTCAAGACACGTCGTCTGGCGTTAAGTTGCATCGCGCGGTCGCTGACACTGCGGCGACCAGGCGATGGCTTCGCATTGACGCGTCACGCGACGTAGCGCGCGACGCTCACGAATTGACAGACGCTTCCGGCGAGCACGAACAGATGCCAGATTCCATGTCCGTGCCGGATGCGTTCGTCATTGACGAAAAAATAAATGCCGGCGCTGTAAATGAGGCCGCCGGCCAGCAGCCATGCCGTTCCTGCCGCCGGCAAGGCCTCGATGAGCGGGCGAACCGCGACCACCGCGAGCCAGCCCATCACCACGTAGAGCACCATCGAGAGCGCTCTCGTGCGCCGCCCGAGCGTGAGCTCCTGCACGATGCCGAGGACCGCGAGCCCCCAGCTCACGCCGAAGAGCGACCAGCCCCAGGGCCCTCGCAGCGTCACGAGCGTGAACGGAGTATAGCTGCCCGCGATCAGCAGGTAGATTGCGGCATGGTCGCACTTCTGCAGTACGGCCTTCAGGCGCGGGCCGCGCACGCCGTGATACAGCGTCGAGATCGTGTAAAGCGCGCACAGCATCGCCCCGTACACGGCAAAGCTTACGACCTTGTACGCGTCGCGATCCAGTGCCGCGAGCGTCACGAGCGAAACCAGCCCCGCTACCGACAGCATCGCGCCCAGGAGGTGAGTAAGGCTATTCAGACGCTCACCGGCGTGCATGACGACCACTCCTTCTTCTTCTTGCACGCAGCGCGCGCCAGCGGAGAGTCGTCCCGGCACACGCGGCGCACGGTGCTCAAACCGCAGTGTTCAAACTCACGCCCGACGGGCCACGCAAGCGCCGCTAGAGCCAGCTCAGCGGGGCCCGGCGCCAAATAGCGAAGGGCGCAGCCCGCGTTTTCTGCGGACTGCGCCCTGTCAGGCAGACGCCACTATAACAGGCGTCGGTCAGTCGAGCGGCGATGAACGCAGATCTGCCACCTGCTGCGGGGACACCGGCATGCCCTTGTTGCCCCAGGACATGCGGATGAATGTGACGACCGCGGCGACTTCCTGGTTCGAGAGCGACTGCGCGAACGGCGGCATGCCGTACGGCCGCGGGTTGCCCTCCGTGCTCGGCGGATAGCCGCCGTTGAGCACCATGCGGATCGGGTTGACCGCCGAATGCATCTGGATAGACTGGTTGTTCGCAAGCGGCGGGAAGTTCGGCGGCATGCCGAGACCGTTCTCCGCGTGGCACTTCGCACACTGGTCATGGTAGATCTTCTGACCTTGCTGCAAGAGTTCGCCACCGAACGCTTCCGAGGTTTCCATCTGCATCGTTTCGGGCGCTTCCTTCTTCTGCGGGATGGTCTTCAGGTAGGTGGCCATCGCGTTGATATCCTCGGGCGTGAGGTATTGCAGACTATTGTGGATCACGTCCGCCATCGGGCCGAACACCGCGCCGCGCTCGGAGACGCCGGTCTTCAGCAGGCTCGCGATGTCCTTGATGTCCCAGTCGCCGAGGCCGCCTTCGCTCGACGTGAGCGAAGGCGCGTACCAGTTCTGCAGCGGGATCAGGCCGCCCGCGAAGGCAGCCGAGTTCACCGGGCCGCCCATCGCGTTGATGGACGTATGGCACATGCCACAGTGGCCGAGGCCTTCCACGAGATACGCGCCGCGGTTCCATTCGACCGACTTGGTCGGATCGGGCTTGAACTCGCCCTCACGGAAAAACAGCGTGCGCCAGCCGATCAGCAGGTTGCGGTTGTTGAACGGGAACTTGAGCTCGTGCGGGCGGCTCGGCGCGCTCACGGGCGCAACCGAGCGCAGAAAGGCGAAGATCGCGTCGGAGTCGGCGCGTGTGACCTTCGTGTAGAAGGCGAACGGGAAGGCCGGATAGAGCAGGCTGCCGTCTTTCGAGCGGCCCGTGTGCATGGCGCGATAGAAGTCGTCGGCGCTCCATTTGCCGATGCCGTACTGGTCGTCGGGCGTGATGTTGGGGGTGTAGAGCGTGCCGAAAGGCGTCGCCATCGGCAGGCCGCCCGCGAACAGCTGGCCGCCGCGCACGGTGTGGCAGGCAATGCAGTCGCCGACGCGGGCGAGATATTCGCCCTTCTTGATGAGCGCGGCCTGGTCGTCGGGCGTCGCGGCCTGCGCGGCGCTATTGTGCAGGTAGTCGGTGCCGGACCAGAGCACCGGCACGAGGGCCGCAGCGGCGGCCACGACGACGGCGGAAAGTGCGAACAGGGACTTGCGGTTCATATTGGCTGTCTCCCCGGCGCCTTATTGCGGTTCGCTGCCGCAGGCGAGCGGCGTTTTCAGTGAGCCAGCCGGCGCCGGCACGGGGTTCTGCGGCGCGCTCTGCGTGGAGAGCCAGGCCGCGACCGCGTTCACGTCATCGTCGGTGAGACGCGTGGCGATCTCATGCATGCAGTCGGGTGCCTTCGCGTGGCGCGAGCCCGAGCGCCAGGCGCCGATCTGCGCGCTGATGTAGTCCGCGTGCAGCCCGACCAGGCCCGGAATGGCCGGCTCCATGCCCGTGAGCTTCGCGCCGTGGCAGGCCGAGCAGGCGGGCACCTGCTTGGCCGGATCGCCGTGCAGCACGATCTGCTGGCCGCGCGCGAGCGTGGAGGCGCCGACCGTGGGCTTCGCGGGCGGCGGGTAGGGCGGCCGCTGCTGCGAGAAGAACGTCGCGATCTCGTGCAGGTAGTCGTCGGAAAGATAGGTGACCAGATAATTCATCGGAGGGTACTTGCGGCGACCCTCGCGGAAGTTCATTAACTGGTTGAACAGGTACTCGGCCGGTTTGCCGGCGAGACGCGGGAAGTAGTCGTTGTCGGTGCCCTGGCCGTGCGTGCCGTGGCACGCGGTGCAGCCCTGCACGCGCGCCTCGATCGTGTCGGGCGCTTTGGGCTGCGGGGTTTGGGCTTGGGCAGCACTGAGAACGCCGGTCGTCCCGAGCAAAAGTGCTGCTCCCAGAGGCGCGACGAGCGGAATGAGCGGTCGGAAGATACGTCTTGGGGACACGCGTAACTCCATCTTTATCGTGGACCTGACCAGGCTTCGAACGGCCCGGCTTGTAGGCTGCGCGCGATGAAAGCAGAAGACCGTGCGCGCTGCGGCGACGCAGCAGATTCTATCATCCGGGACTAATAGTGACCATTTGCCACATGCGCCAAGTCGATGCCTTCGAGGTGCCGCCGCGACGCGCTTGCGGCAGATCGTCGCGGCGTCGCCGGTTATGATTCTGCACCTGTTCGCCGATCGGTGACACGGGGTTGTCCCGCACCCGTGCGACTCGCGTCGAGAGCACCATGCCGTGCGCATGACATGTGCGGCGCGCGTGCTGTGCGTGTGCCGTGCCGGCGGTGGGCTCGTGCCCTGATGTGCCTCGATGATCGCGGGTTCAACCCGTGTTGAACCCGCATTGAACCGATCGGCTTGGCGCCTATCGAACCAGGCACCCTCG
This sequence comes from Paraburkholderia sp., assembly GCF_035501035.1. Taxonomy (GTDB): domain Bacteria; phylum Pseudomonadota; class Gammaproteobacteria; order Burkholderiales; family Burkholderiaceae; genus Paraburkholderia. The sequence goes on along the minus strand of NZ_DATJWR010000135.1, from coordinate 13,033 downwards.
CCAGGCGCGCGCGGGACGGGTATCCACGCGGGGCGCGCGCCGCTGCCGTTTTCATGTTGTTTCCTTGCCACTTGTCTCGATGACTCCAATTGCACTTTCCCTACCGTTTCTGCAGGGCCGCTTTTCGGCCTGTTCCTCGTCCCGCGAAGCCCGCGCAAGCCACAACCCGCGGGAGGGCGAGGTCCGATGAAAGCTGACTGGCTCTGGATCGGGCAGGTTGCCATGGCGGCCCTCGTCAACGTGGCGTATGCCTTCGCGCTCGGCTCGGCGTTCTACGGCGCGTGGCTCGACAAGGACGGCCGCACGCCGGTTTCGCCCGTGCGCCTCGCATGGCTGCGCGCTCAACGCTCGTTGCGCGCGGCGGCGCTCGTGCTCGTGGTGGCGCTGCTCATGTGGCTGCTCTACGAGAGCGCGTCGATCAGCGGCGAGCCGTTGCCCGGCGCGTTCGGCGTGCTCGGCACGGTGCTCGCGCAAACGCATGTTGGCCATGCCTGGTCCGTCGCGTTCGCAGGCGCGCTCGTGCTGCTCGGCTGTGCGTTCGCGGCGCCGGGCGTGGTGCGCGACGGCGTGCTGTGGCTCGCGCTCGTCGCCACCGCGGCCGGGCGCGCGGGACTCGGCCACGCCGCCGATGCGGGCTTCGCTTCGGCAGCGCTCGGGCTGCATACCCTGCATGTGCTGAGCGCGAGCGCGTGGGGCGGCGTCGTCATGGCGGGCGGCCTCGCCGTGCTGCCGGCGCTTGGGACATCGACCGCGCGCGGCGTGCTGATCCGCACGGCGGGTCAGGTCTCGAGCGTCGCGTTCTTCGCAGTGGGTTTCATGCTCGCGACGGGCGTGTTCGATGCCGTGCGCGGCAGCGGCGGCTCGTACGAGGCGATCGTCGCCAGCACCTGGGGCCGCGTGCTGTTGCTCAAAGCCGCGCTCGTTGCGCTCGCGCTGTTGCTCGGCGGCTTCAACCGCCTCGTGGCGATGCCCGAGTTGCGACGCGCGGCGTCGACGGCGGCGGCGCGCCGCTTCGTCAACGTGATCCATCTCGAAGCGATTGTGATGATCGGCGTGCTGGTGAGCGCGGCCGCGCTCGCGCACAGCATGCCGGGCTACGTGTTGCAGGGCTGAAACATCGCCGATGGCGCTCGTTTCGCGCGGGCGCTCACTCGTAGCCGAGCCGGTGACTGAGGATCGGTGCGCAGAAGAGGGCGATGGCGCAGCCCGCGGCGTTGCCCTCGAGCGCGGCGAGCGCCGCCGCCGATGGATTCGCGATCAGCTCGATCGCGTGCGGCGCGCACCACAGCGCCGCGACGCCGATCGCGGCGTATTCCACGAGGGCGATGCGCCAGCCGCGCGTGAAGGCGACGGCGGCCGCGAGCACGCGCAGGAAGCCGAACGCGACGAGCGCGCCGACCGCGGCCTGCTCGCGGATCAGATAGTCGGGAAGAGACGCATCCATGGAGTCCCTTGCAACGCGGATGATGGTTTGCAAGGGATTCAGCAAGGAGCAGGCCAGCGGGTGCCGCCGGCGCAGGCCTGATGGCTTGGAAAACGGCCGTGCCTTGAATGGCGCGGCGGTGATCGGCTTGGCTGTGTGCGCAAACGACATATGCCGTTCGCACGGCGCCCGATGCAGCGCGCCAGTCCACGCAAAACGTTACGTCGCAGAAACACGCGGCGAAGTGGGCTGTGGAGTGGGTGCGCGAAGCGGGCTGAGATGCGGCCGCCATGTAACGGCCGTCACGCAATAGCCGCCACACAACAGCCGCCACGCAACAGCCGCCACACAACAGCCGCCACACAACAGCCATCATGTAACAGCGCGTCACGCAACAGCCGTTGCGTGCGCGCCGTTCACACCCGCATCACCATTCGGCGACGCTGCCATCCTCGTGGCGCCACACCGGGTTGCGCCAGCGGTGGCCGGTCTTCGCCATCTCGCGCACCTTCTCTTCGTTCACCTCGATGCCGAGGCCCGGACCCTGCGGAATCGAGACGAAGCCGTCTTCGTAGCGGAACACTTCCGGATTCCTGATGTAGTCGAGCAGATCATTGCCCTTGTTGTAGTGGATGCCGAGGCTTTGCTCCTGGATGAACGCGTTGTAGCTCACCGCATCGATCTGCAGACAGGTTGCGAGCGCAATCGGACCGAGCGGGCAATGCAGCGCGAGCGCGACGTCGTAGGCCTCGGCCATCGCGGCGATCTTGCGGCACTCGGTGATGCCGCCCGCGTGCGAGGCGTCGGGCTGGATGATGTCCACGTAGCCGCCCGCGAGAATGTGCTTGAAGTCCCAGCGCGAGTAGAGCCGTTCGCCCAGCGCGATCGGCGTGCTGGTCTGGTTGACGATGTCGCGCAGCGCCTCGACGTTTTCGGAGAGCACCGGCTCCTCGATGAACATGAGCTTGAACGGATCGAGCTCTTTCGCGAGCACCTTGGCCATGGGCTTGTGGACGCGGCCGTGGAAGTCCACGCCGATGCCCACGTTCGGGCCCACCGCTTCGCGCACGGCCGCCACGTTGTTGATGACGCCTTGCACCTTGTCGAAGGTGTCGATGATCTGCAGTTCCTCGGAGCCGTTCATCTTCACGGCCTTGAAGCCGCGCTCGACCACGGCGCTCGCATTGTTGGCGACGTCGCTCGGTCGGTCGCCGCCAATCCACGAGTAGACCTTGATCCTGTCGCGCACCTGGCCGCCCAGCAGCGCGTGCACGGGCACGCCGTGATGCTTGCCCAAAATGTCCCATAACGCCTGGTCGACGCCCGCGATGGCGCTCATCGAAATCGGGCCGCCGCGATAAAAGCCCGCGCGGTACATCACCTGCCAGTGGTCCTCGATGAGGCGCGGATCCTTGCCGATCAGGTAGTCGGCGAGTTCGTGCACGGCCGCCTCGACCGTATGCGCGCGGCCCTCGACGATCGGCTCGCCCCAGCCGACGATCCCTTCGTCCGTTTCGATCTTGAGGAAGAGCCAGCGCGGCGGAACGACGAAGGTTTCGAGCTTGGTGATTTTCATGCGGTGTCTCCAATATCGATGGGATTGGGCGCTTTCGCGCCTCGTCTCATCCCATGCAAAGCTGAACGTTAGGCGGTGCGACGCGCAAGGCGCTATCGGCGCGTCTTCAGCGCACATGCTACTGCAAAAATCGCCTTTAAGTGCTATTAATAGTATTATTTCGGCTGGCTTCCCAGTATCTGGGCTGGTGCACATGGCAAATATGGGAGAACGGTGATTCAACGCGATCTGCACGGCACAGTGGCCTACGAACTCGGTAGCGCGATCCTGCGCGGCGACTATCCGCCCGCGTCGGTGCTGCCGCGCGAGGCCGAACTCATGGAATCCTTCGACGTGAGCCGCACGGTGCTGCGCGAAGCGCTGCGCACGCTCACCTCGAAGGGGCTCGTGGAGTCGCGACCGCGCGTGGGCACGCGGGTGCGCGCGCGCGACGCGTGGAATCTGCTCGATGCCGACATGCTCGACTGGTACGCGCGCGTGGCGCCGCCTCTCGCCTTCGCGCTCAAGCTCCAGGAAATGCGCGAGATGATCGAGCCGTTCGCGGCGGGCCTTGCCGCGAGCGCGCACGACGCCGATGCGCTAGCGTCGCTCGCCAGCGCGCATGCGGCGATGGAGCAGGCGCGCAACGTGGACGAATGGGTGCGCGCTGACCTGCGCTTTCATCTCGCCGTGCTGGGCGCTTGCCGCAACGAACTGCTGGTGCCGCTTGGCACGCTGATCGAGCGCACGTTAGAAGGGCAGTTGCGCGTGAACGCGAAACGCGCCGAGGTGTTCAACGCGGCGCTGCCTGACCACACCGCCGTGTACGCCGCGATCGCGCGCCGCGATGCGAGGGCCGCGAACCACGCGATGGCGGCGCTTCTGCGCGTGACGCGCGAGCGCATCGAGGGTTGATCGCACAGGCAGTGCAGTCGTTCGCACAACGAATGAAAGCACATAGCGCGGAATATCGGATAACCACCGCTGCAACGCGTGCGTGCCACTGGCACGCACGCGTTGCGCTAGATACGCGCGAAGACGGAGGTAGCCGCGTTCAGCGCGCCTCGACCGGCATTCTGGCGAGTCCGAGCGCCGCTTGCAGGATGGCCACGCGTGACTGGCCGAGAATCTGCCCTTGCCATTGCGGATCGTCGAAACAGAATGCGGCGCGGATCTGCTCGCGAATGGCGGTCGCTTCAGGCGCATGCGGATGGCGGCGCACCCAGACATCGGCGCGCAGCATGTGGAGCATCGGCACGAGCGGCACCGTGCCGAACTCGATCGCGATCGCCGTTGCCTGCGCGTGCGGGCAGCTCGTGCGCAGCGTGTCGAGAATCGGGCCGCCCACGTTCGAAGCGATCGTCGAGCCGTCGAGCGGACTCGCGACATCCGCACCCCACCAGGCCCGCGCGCGCTCGAGTTCTGCTGCATCGAGGCGTCCCGCGCAGATCTTTTCGCCGTGTCCGGCGGGGCCAAGACCGGTATGGAAGTCGATCCAGCCGATCTGGGTGCAATGGCTCGCATGTTGCGCGAGCAGCGTCTTGATCAGGCGGGTGCTCCAGACAGGCCGCTCGCCGCCATAGAACAGACCATCGCGATGACGGTACTGGCCGGTCGTCAACGCGTGCTGGTAGGCCGCTTCGCCGTGGCGCGAAATATAGTCGGCGATGGCTTCGGCGTTCGCCGTCGAAGGCGGCCATTGCGGTGGCACCAGCAGCGCGTGCAATGCCTCGTAGCCCTCGTTGAACGGCAGCGGACACGCGAAATCGACGCTGTTGCGATTGAGGTCGACGTTGTCCTCGTTCGTGCGCGAAAGCCACGAGAAACCGTAGGGGTTGATCGCGTGCACGACGAGCACGGCCACGCCGAGCGAGGCGAGGCGCGCCTGCAACGCGGCGTCGCCGAGCAACGCCGTTTGCGCCGCGCTCCCGCAAAAGCCCTCGACGCCGTGCGTGCCCGAAGTCAGCACGAGCAGGCGCTTCGCGTCGGCAGGACCGAGGCGCGCGACGTCGGTCGCGAGCGCCTCGCCTTCGCGCCCTTCGATATCGGGGATCACGTGGCTCGCGAGCGCAATACCGCGCGCGGCGGCGGCGCCCATGAACCGGGCACGCGCCTCGCTGTAGGTAGCGGAAAAAGGAGTGGCGGACATCGGCGCTTACTTCGTGAGGAAAGCTTCCACTAGCCGGACCCAATACGTCGAGCCCAGCGTGAGCACGTCGTCGTTGAAGTCGTAGCTCGTGTTGTGCAGCATGCAGGGACCGAGGCCGTGCCCGTGCGCGCGATGATCGCCGGTGCCGTTGCCGATATAGGCATAGCATCCGGGCCGCTCGAGCAGGAAAAACGAAAAGTCCTCCGCGCCCATCGTGGGGTCGATATTGCGCACCACGTGATCGGCGCCGACCACTTCCTTCATGACGTCGAGCGCGAAGTGCGTTTCGGCCTCGGTGTTGACCGTCGGCGGATAGTTGCGATGGAACGAGAAGTCGACCGTGCAGCCATAAGCCGCCGCCGTCGCCTCCGAGAACTCGCGCATGCGCTTCTCGATCAGATCGAGCACCTCGATCGAAAAGGTGCGCACGGTGCCGGCCAGCGTTGCGGTGTCGGGAATCACGTTGATAGCCTCGCCAGCTTGCATCTGCGTGATCGAGAGCACGGCGGCGTCGATCGGGCGCTTGTTGCGCGTCATGATGCTCTGCAGGCCCGTGCCGATCTGCATGGCCGTCACCACGGGATCGATGCCGTCTTGCGGAATCGCCGCGTGCGCGCCCGTTCCCTTCACGACGATGCGAAATTCGTTGCTCGACGCCTGGGTTGCGCCTACGCGTGCGCCAAAGCTGCCGGCAGCGAAGCCCGGCCAGTTGTGCAGAGCGAAGACCGCATCGACGGGAAACTTCTCGAAGAGGCCGTCTTCGAGCATCGCCTTCGCGCCGCCGCCGCCTTCCTCGGCTGGCTGGAAGATGAACACGATGGTGCCGTCGAAATTGCGATGCCGCGACAGATATTGCGCTGCGCCCAGCAGCATGGCGGTGTGGCCGTCGTGCCCGCACGCGTGCATCTTGCCCGTGTGCTTCGACGCGTGCGCGAACGTGTTGAGCTCCTGGATCGGCAGCGCATCCATGTCGGCGCGCAGGCCGATGGTCTTCTTGCCGGTACCGTTGCGCAGCACGCCGACCACGCCGGTCTTGCCCAGACCGCGCGTGACCTCGATGCCCCAGGACTCGAGCCGCTCGGCGACGAGCGCGGACGTGCGCTCCTCTTCGTAGCGCAGTTCCGGGTGGGCATGGATGTCACGGCGGATGGCTTGCAGCTCGGCTTCGGCCGCGGCGATTTCGGCAATGATGGTCATGAGAATTCCTTCGTTTCGTTTCGGTGATGCTTTGTGGCAGCCTTGCGCGAAGGCGGCCGCGGATGGTGAATGCGTCGGATGGCGAATGCGTCGCGCCGCCTACAGCAAAGGCTGGCGCGAGCGGTCTTTCAGCAAGAGCAGGGTGACGAGGCCCACGGCCGCGCCGAACAGGCCGTAGTACACGACGGAGAGCTTGTCGCCGGTCCAGCCGATCAGCAGCGTGGCGATCGCGCCGGCGAACCCGCCGAAGATCATCACCGCAAAGTTGTAGCCGATGGCAAGCGACGTGGCGCGCACCCGCGCCGGAAAGAGTTCGCAGACGAAGGCGCAGTACGCACCCTGGAACAGGCCGAGCGAGAGCATCAGGCAGCACTGCACGAGGATCAGCACCGGCAGCGTGGGTACGGCGCTCACGAGGCTGAAGAGCGGATACGCGACGATCAGGCTGATGAGCGCCGAGGCGACCATCGGCTTCTTGCGGCCAAAGGCGTCGGAGATGCGGCCCGAAGCGAGCGTGCCGACGATATAGGCGACGGCGGCGCACAGCGACGCGATCACCGAACTCTCGAACGGCACGCCGAGCGAGCGCGTAGCGTAGCTCGGCATGTAGTAGTAGAAAAGGTAGGTGCCGATCGTGCCGTACACCGTCAGGCCGAATCCCGCGAGCACCTGGCGCCAGTGCGAAACCAGCGATTCGAGCAGGGGCGAGCGCTTTGCCCGCGCTTCGTGGCGCGCGTCGGTGAACACGGGCGACTCGTTCAGACGCGAGCGCACATAGAGGCCGACCGGCACGATCAGGAGGCCGATCGCAAACGGGATGCGCCAGCCGAACGCGCTGATCTGGTCGGACGTGAGCGTCTGCGTGATCGCGACGCTCGCTGCCGCGCCAAGCAGCATCGCGCAGGCCTGCGCGATCATCTGGAAGCTGCCGTACACGCCGCGCCTCTCCACGGGAGCGTGCTCGACCAGAAACGCCGTTGCGCTCCCCACTTCGCCGCCCGCCGAAAAGCCCTGCAGGAAGCGCCCGACGAGCATGAGGACCGGCGCGGCGATGCCGATTTGCGCATAAGTCGGGGCGAACGTGATGACGGCGACGCCCAATGCCATCACGAAGATCGTGACGAGCAGTGCAGACTTGCGGCCGTGCCGGTCCGCGTAGTTGCCGAGCACGATGCCGCCGAGCGGGCGCGTCAGGAAGCCGACGCCGAACGTGGTCCAGGTCGCGAGGAGCGCGGCCGTGGGGTTATCGCTGGGGAAGAACTGCTTCGCGATCACGGCGGCGAAGAACGTGAAAACCGTGAAGTCGAACCATTCGAGCGCATTGCCGACGGTTGCGACCGCAATCACGCGCAGGTCGATCTTTTGCGCAGTGCCTGGCGCGTGCGCCGGCGTGCTTGCCCCGGCAGTGTCGATTGAAAACCCCATCCGGATGTCTCCTCCAGTTGCTGGTTTGATTCGCTTGCGTCGAAACTCGCGTTCCAGACGCGCGTCTCCTGGTGCGGCCGGTGTTCCCCGGCGCACGCACGACTTTCGTGCCAAATCATTCTGGTTGCGCAGCAAGTTAAAAAAAAGTGATATTTTTTGAAGCGCGACTTCAGTAGATTTGATGAGTCGTATCAGAGAATTGGGAGGGGAAGTCCGTTGAGTACGCTACGATTTTTGCGCACGTTCGACGCCATTGCGCGATATGGGTCGTTTGCGCTCGCTGCGGAGCATCTGTCGCTGACCCAGTCGGCGATCAGCATGCAGATGCGCTCGCTCGAGGAAACGTTCGGCCAGCCGCTGTTCGACCGTGCCGGACGCACGGTCGTGCTCAACGCGATGGGCAAGGCGCTGCTGCCGCACGCGCAGGAGATGCTCGCGCAGTACGAGGCGATGCGCGTGCTGGCGGCCGGCATTGAAGCGCAGACGGGGCCGGTCACGATCGGCGCGGTGGAGTCGGCCGTGAGCGCGCTCGCCCAGGCCGTGGCGAAGCTGAAGACCGCGCGGCCAAGCCTGGAGATACGCATCCTGACGGCGAGGTCGATCGAACTCGCCGCGAGACTCGATGCGGGTGACATCGACTGCGCGGTGCTCGTCGATGCGCCGGGACGGCGGTCGGCACGCGTGCGCTGGACGCCGCTGTATAGCGAGCCTGTCGTCGCCCTGGTGCCTGCGGGCCTGAAATCGCACTCGGTGGCGGAATTGCTGAGGAGCGAACGGTTCCTGCGTTTTGACGGCACGCAACGAACGGGAGCGGTGATCGACCGGGCCTTGCGCCGGCGGCGTTACACGGTCAACGTGTTTCTCGAACTGAGTTCGCTGGAAGGCCTGGCGGCGTTGGTACGGCAAGGCGTGGGCGTCACGGTCGTGCCGCTGCTACGGCATTCGAGCTGGGCTCACGACGAAGCGCTGCGCGTGCTGCCCTTGCCGGGCGAATCGGATCTACGCAGCGTTGGGATGCTCGAGCGTGCGGAGCATGACAAGAAACACATCACGGGGTTGATCGCGCAACAACTCGTGGCGGCGGTTTGATGCGGGTTCGGCGGGGGGAATGAAAAAAGCCGCTGAACCTTGCGGAACAGCGGCTTTTCGCATTTGGTGGCGAATCAGGGACTCGAACCCCGGACCTGCGGATTATGATTCCGTCGCTCTAACCGACTGAGCTAATTCGCCGAAGAAGACGAATTATGGCGATGCCATCGGAGTCTGTCAACCCCCGTCGCCATCTTTTTTCAAGAAGGCATTCGCGGGCGGCAAAGCCCTCCTGCGAATGCCCCAAAACAAACGCTCAATCCTGCGCGTAAATATCCGAGTCCTTGGTTTCCCGCACGAACAGCATGCCGATCACGAAGGTCCCCAGCGCGATGATGATCGGATACCAGAGCCCCGAGTAGATATCGCCCCTCGCCGCCACGATCGCGAAGGCCGTTGCCGGCAGGAAGCCGCCGAACCAGCCATTGCCGATGTGATAGGGCAGCGACATCGAGGTGTAGCGGATGCGCGTCGGGAACATCTCCACCAGCATCGCCGCGATCGGTCCGTACACCATGGTCACGTAGATCACGAGAATCGTCAGGATGACCACCGACATCGGCCAGTTCAGCTGCGCCGGGTCGGCTTTCGGTGGGTAACCCGCCGCCTTCAGCGTGGCAGCAAGCGTCTTCTCGAACGTTGCGCCCGCTTCCTTCGCCCCGGGAGCGCGGCCGTTAAAGGTATCGATGGTCGTGTCGCCCACCTTGATCTGCGCGAGCGTGCCCGCCGGCGCGGCCACGTTCTCGTAGTTCAGGCCTGCTCTCGAAAGCGCGCTCTTCGCGATGTCGCACGAACTCGTGAACTTCGAGGTGCCCACCGGGTTGAACTGGAACGAGCACTCGTCCGGGTTCGCGATCACGACGATCGGCGCGTGCTGCGTGGCCGCTTCGAGCGCCGGGTTCGCGAAGTGCGTGAGCGCCTTGAAGAGCGGGAAGTAGGTGAGCGCCGCGATCAGGCAGCCGGCCATGATGATGGGCTTGCGGCCGATCTTGTCCGAGAGCGAGCCGAAGAACAGGAAGAACGGCGTGCCGATCAAGAGCGCGAGCGCGATCAGGATGTTGGCGCTGGCGCCGTCGACCTTGAGCGTCTGCGTGAGGAAGAAGAGCGCGTAGAACTGGCCCGTGTACCACACGACGGCCTGACCGGCGGTGATGCCGAAGAGGGCGAGGAGCACGACCTTGAGGTTCTTCCACTGGCCGAATGCTTCGGCGATCGGCGCCTTCGAGATCTTGCCTTCGGCCTTGATGCGCTTGAACGCCGGCGATTCGTCGAGTTGCAGGCGGATCCAGACGGAAACGGCGAGCAGCAGGATCGAGGCGACGAACGGAATGCGCCAGGCCCACGCCGCGAACTGCTCTTCGCCGACGAAGGTGCGCACGCCGAGGATCACGAGCAGCGACAGGAACAGGCCGAGCGTGGCGGTCGTCTGGATCCACGAGGTGTAGAAGCCGCGGCGTCCGGGCGGCGCGTGTTCCGCGACGTAGGTCGCGGCGCCGCCGTATTCGCCGCCGAGCGCGAGGCCTTGCAGCAGCCGCATGGCGATGAAGATCACCGGCGAGGCAATGCCGATCGACGCATAGCCGGGCAGGAAGCCGACCACGAAGGTCGAAATACCCATGATGACGATCGTGACGAGGAACGTATGCTTGCGGCCGACGAGGTCGCCGAGGCGCCCGAAGACGAGTGCGCCGAACGGCCGGACCGCGAAGCCCGCGGCGAAGCCGAGCAGCGTGAAGATGAAGCCTGCCGTGGGATTGACGCCGGAGAAGAAGCTCTTACTGATGAAGGCCGCAAGCGAGCCGGCCAGGTAGAAGTCGTACCACTCGAACACAGTGCCGAGCGACGACGCGAAGATCACGCGTTTTTCGTCGCTGGTCATCGGCGCGTGCGAGACTTGTCCGCCAACGGTTGCCATAGATGTCTCCAATATTGATATGCGTGTGGTCCGCGGGGCAGGCCAGCCTGTGGCGGGCTGTCCTGCTATCGACGGTCCTGCGGAGCATTATTGGAATGGAAACTTACGGGCTTCTGACGCGCGGGCCAGTTTCCGGGGCGAGTGGAAGAATAGGGCTGAATCAGACAATTTCGGTCAAAGTGTCGCCAAATTATCTCATCGATGATCCAACGTCTTTTAACGAATCGAACATGGGTTGTGCGATGCGCGCCGGATAAGGGTAAGTCCCATCCCGGCTTTCTGACTCGGCTCGTCAGTTTCGAGGCGGATTGGCTGCCCGGGCGGTCCGCGCCAGGTCAAGCCCGCTCGCGCAGCCGCAGCGTCACGCGTACGAGCGTCCCGGCGAGGCGTGGCGTTTCCTGATAGACGTGGTCGTCGATGGCGAGCGTGCCGCCATGCATCGTCGCGATCTCGCGCACGATTGCGAGGCCGAGCCCGCTGCCTTCGCCGTCGCGCCCGAGAATGCGGTAGAAGCGCTCTATCACGCGCTCGCGCTCGGCGGCGGGAATGCCGATGCCCGTGTCTTCCACTTCGAGATGGACCACGCCCGCCGCGGGCTCCGGGCGCACGCGCACCGTGATTCGCCCGCCCGCCGGCGTATAGCGGATCGCGTTGTCGATCAGGTTCGAGAGCATCTCGCGCAGCATGACGGGGTTGCCGTCCACTTCGACGCGCGCGTTCCCTTCGCCTTCTTCGCCGTCGTACTGCGTCTGCGGGCCTTCGTAGCCGAGGTCCATCTGCTTGGCCAGCGCCGGCTGCACCCAGTCGCGCACCGCGTGGCGCGCCACGTCCGCGACGTCGACCGGCGTGAAGATCTGTCCGGACATGCGGTTTTCCGCGCGCGCGAGCGCGAGCAGTTGCGTGACGAGCCGCGCAGCGTGCTCCGAGCTCGTCGCGATCTGCTCGAGCGAGCGATGTACTTCGGCTGGCGCGTCCTGGCGCAGCGCCAGCTCCGCCTGGGTGCGCAGGCCTGCGAGCGGGGTCTTCATCTGGTGTGCGGCGTCGGCGATGAAGCGCTTTTGCAGCTCCATGTTCTGTTCGAGCCGCGTGAGCAGGTCGTTGAACGAGGTGACGAGCGGCTCGATCTCGGGCGGCGCGCGGCGCGCTTCGAGCGGCGAAAGATCGTCGGGGCGACGCATGCGGATATTCGATTGCAGCGCGTGCAAGGGCGCGAGGCCGCGCGAAAGCCCGAACCACACGAGCAGGATCGCGAGCGGCAGGATCACGAACTGCGGCAGGATCACGCCCTTGATGATGTCGTTGGCGAGCTGGCGGCGCTTGTCGAGCGTTTCCGCGACCTGCACGAGCACCGGTTGCTTGCCGCTCGCGAGGTGCGCCGGCTCGACGGTCGTGTAGGCGACGCGGATGTCGGTGCCATGCAGCGTGTCGTCGCGGAACGCCACGACGCCCGGCGGCGGGCGGTCCTCGTCGTGCGGCAGCGGCATGTCGCGGTCTCCGCCCACGAACTCGCCCTGGCTGCCGAGCACCTGGTAGTACACGTTGTCGATGTTGTCGGCGCTCAGGAAGTCTCGCGTGGAAGCGGGCAGCGTCAGTTCGGCTACGCCGTTGACGGGATGGATCTGCCGCGCGAGCACATAGGCATCGGTTTCGAGCGCACGGTCGAAGGGCCCGTTGGCGATCGACTTCGCGACCAGATACGTCACGGCGATACTCATCGGCCAGAGCAGCAGCAACGGCGCGAGCATCCAGTCGAGAATCTCGCCGAAAAGCGAGCGCGGGCGCGTCTCGGCCGCGGCTTCGGTTTCGTCGGGCGGGGCGAACGGATTGGCGTAGCGGGCGTCGCGCGCGTCGTCGTCGAGGGCGTCTGCCGCGAATGCGGTCGCGCCGGAGGCGGTTTCACCGGCCACGCCTGCGGCGCCCTTGGGCGGCACGGCGCGCGCGATGGGAGGACGCCCGGCCATCGTCGGTCCCGCCTACTTGAAGTAGTGGCTGGCGGGCATCGCCGGCACGGCGTCGGGCGCGCCGGCCTCGGCCCGGGCGGGTGTCTGGCCTGCGCCGGCCTGCGCTTCCTTCGCCTCTTTTTCGAGGCAGTAGCCGAGCCCGCGCACGGTCACGATGCGCACGCCGCCCGTTTCGAGTTTCTTGCGCAGCCGGTGCACGTAGACTTCGATGGCGTTGTTGCTGACCTCTTCGCCCCATTCGCACAGGTGGTCGACGAGCTGCTCCTTCGAGACGAGCCGCCCGAGCCGCTGCAGCAGCACTTCAAGCACGCCCAGTTCG
>NZ_DATJWR010000134.1:0-8698 GCF_035501035.1 Paraburkholderia sp. | reverse complement strand
TGGCGTTGCCTGCGAAAGCGGTGTGCATCGCGCTTGAACGGTTCAGGCAGACGAGCAGCGTGGGCGGCGTATCCGTGACGGAGCACACAGCGCTCGCGGTGATGCCGCAGCGGCCGAACGGACCGGCCGTCGTGATCACGTTGACGGCGGCTGACAGATGCGCCATCGCCTGGCGAAATTCGTTGCGGGCGTCGCTCACCGGGAGCGGGGTCGTGCTGGTTGTGTCGGACATTGGTGGGCTTTCCGTGCAATGGCGTTGGCTTCATGTGCAGCAACGCGGACCGCGCTGTGCATGGCATTCAAGCGTACGGCAAGCACCGTCTGAAAAACACTGTCGCGAATCGCCGGCGCGCTGGCGTCGTTCCCGAGCCGTCTAAAGGTTTTACCAGGACGTGGCCCCGTACTTAGGCTGCGCTTCGCAAAAGTACCGGTTAACGCGGGTTTTCACGGCTTTTCCGGCTGGTTATGATGGACTCGAACTGGCGAAAGCGTGAAGAGGAATAGGGCGGCACAGGGCGCGTCCGCAGCGTTTCGCAGCGAATCATGGGGGAAAGATCGGATGACTCAGCCTGCTCCGGTCATCTACATCGTCGACGACGACCACGGCATGCGCACCTCGCTGGCGTGGCTGCTGGAGTCGGTCGGCGTGAAGTCGGAAGGGTTCGCCAATGCGGGCGAATTTCTGCGCGCATTCGATCCTGACATCCCTGCGTGTCTGGTGCTCGACGTGCGCATGCCCGAGACCAGCGGTTTCGACGTGCAGACGGAGCTGAACCGCCGCGGCGCGACATTGCCGATCATCTTCGTGAGCGGCCACGGCGACATACCGATGTCGGTGCGCGCGCTGCAGAACGGCGCCATCGACTTCGTGGAAAAGCCGTATAACTCGCAGCAGATGCTCGATCGCGTGCAACGCGCAATGAAGCTCGCCACGCAGCGTCACGCGGCGGACCAGAAGCGGCGCGATCTGCGCAAGCGTCTCGAATCGCTCACGGGGCGCGAGAGGGAGGTGCTGCGCGGCGTTATCGACGGCAAGGGCAGCAAGCGCATCGCGGCGGACCTCGACATCAGCGTGAAGACGGTCGACGTGCATCGCGCGAGCATCAAGGACAAGCTCGGCGTGGCTTCAATTGCCACGCTCGTGCGCGACGTGATGGCGGTGTGGGATCAGGGCGAGCAGACGCACACGCCGTGAGGCGGCATGCATCCGGCACGTGCGGCTCGTGCGCCGCGGGTCTCGCCGTTGCCGGCGGCCCCGCAGGCAACGCGCTTTAGCGCATGTAGAGCCCGCCGTTGATGTCCCAGCACGCGCCATTGGCGAAGTAAGCGTTGCCGGAGGCGAGCAGCACGGCGGCGTCGGCAATGTAGTCGGCGGCGCCGAGGCGGCCTACCGGAATGCTCGCGATCACCTTGTCGAGCTTGTCCGCGGGCACGCTTTCGTGAACGATCGGCAGATCGAGCGGCCCCGGCGAAATGGCATTCACGGTCACACCCGAAGCGGCGAGGTCGCGCGCGAACACCTTCGTGAGCGTGATGGCGCCGCCCTTGGCTGCCGCATAGTGCGCACCGGTGGCCGAGCCGCCGTTCTGGCCCGCGAGCGAGGCAATATTGACGATGCGCCCGTCGCCCTGATTCGCGAAGTGCTGCCCGAACACCTGGCAGCCAAACAGCACGCTGCGCAGGTTGACGTCGATGACCTGGTCGAACTGCTCGGCCGTGATCTCCATGACGGGCACGACCTTCGAGGCGCCCGCGTTGTTCACGAGCGCATCGATGCGACCCCAGCGCGCGACGATCGCATCGCGCGCACGCACGAAATCGTCTTTCGACGTGACATCGAGCTTGAGCGCGAACGCGCTCGACGCATCGGCACTGAGGCCGCGCGCGGTGGCATCGGCGGCTTCGAAGGCCACGTCGCCAAGGGCGACACGGTAGCCCGCCGCATGAAAACGCGCGGCGATGACGGCGCCGAGGCCGCGCGCCGCGCCGGTAACAAGAACGACTCTGCTGGACATGGGTTTTCGGTTCCTTGAAGAATGTCAGCCGGCGAGGGCGGCTTCGAGTGCGGCGGCGACGGCGCAAACCTGTTCATCGGCGCCGTGACGCCCGACGATCTGCAGCCCGGCCTTGAGCGGCGAGCCGTCGATCGGCAGCGGCAGGCTCAGTGCCGGATGACCGCTCAAGTTGAACGGGCGGATCAGCGAAGACATCGCGATTACCGACACGCCACGCCGCGCTTCATCGAGCGTGATCGGCAGCGCGGGCAGCGTCGGCATCACGATGACGTCCACGTCACCGAGGACGCGATTGACCGCCTCGGTGAAGCTGCGGCGCACGCGCTCCGCCGCGCTCACCTGGTCGGGCGTCGTGGATGACGCGGCGCGCAGGCGCGCTTCGAGATCGGCGCCAAGCTTGCCGCTGTCGACGAGATGGCCGAATGCGGCCCACGTCTCCGCGTTGATGATCGCGAGGCCCGCCTGGAATGCGTCGGCGAGGCCTGCAAGCTCGATGGCCTGCGATACGAAGCCCGCACGTTGCGGCGCGCGCGCAACGGCCGCAAGCAGGTCCGCCTGCGCATCGACCTGGGCCACGCCGACCCTGCACGCGGTGACTTTTTTCAGCGCGGCGTCCTTGTCGAACGCGGGCGCGATCACGCCCATCGTTTCGGCGATCATGCGCACGTCGCGTGCAAACGGGCCGACGCAATCGAGCGTCGATTCGGCGGGCGCGACGCCGCGCCGCGAAACACGCCCGAACGTCGGCTTGAGGCCCGCTACGCCGCAGCACGCGGCGGGGCCGCGAATCGAGCCGCCCGTGTCGGTGCCTAGCGCCGCGTCCGCGAGCCCGAGGCCCACCGCGCTGGCCGAGCCGCTGGACGAGCCGCCCGGAATGCGCGACGCGTCCTGGGGATTGACGGGCGTGCCCGTGTAGTCGTTGATGCCGGTCATGCCGAACGCAAGCTCGTGCATGTTGGCCTTGCCGACGATGTTCCAGCCCGCGTCGAGCAGCAACTGCACGACTTGCGCGTGCTTTTGCGCGGGCGCGGCATCGGCGAGCGCGCGGCTTGCGCCGGTCGTGGGCATGCCCGCAATGTCGATGGTGTCCTTGATGGCGACGGTGGGTCCGTTGCCGCCAAGCGAGAAGGTACTGAGTAAGGCGCTCATCGATTCGGCTCCGTTAAATGGCTCGGTCAGGCTGTGGGACGCGGCGACACGCGCCACGGCGCATCGAAGAGGCGCTCGGTGCGAAAGTGCGCGATGAGCCACTGGGAAGCACCCGGCGAAGATTCCGAAGCAGGCACGAAGTCCACGTCGAGCCGCGCGCCGATCAGCTCGGCGCGGTCGTCCACGTAGCCCGAGGCCTGCAGCATGATCCAGCGTCCTTTCGCGCGCACGGGCGTCAGCATGTCGATGCTTTCGGACGTGAGAAAGTGCACGTTGGTCGCGAAATGCGGCTCGGGCGGCAGATAACGCGCGAGCATCGCGACGATGGCTTCGCGTCCCTCGATGCGGCCGAACTTGCTCGTGTACTGCGGGCCGATGCCTTCCCACAGCGCGTCGGCCTTGAAGAGGCGCCCGAGCGATTCCCCGTCGAGCGCACCGCTCGGCACGTCGCACAGCGCCATATAGCGCGTCATGGTCCTGCGCACGGCAGAGGCGCCTTCGAGCGCCGCGAGGCGCGCTTCGAGCGCCGCGATCGTACGCGTAGCGTCAGTCGTCATCGCCATGGGCTCACGCGCTCGCGGCGGGCGGCACCGCATTTGGCACGACCAGCGCGCGTCCCACGCGCGCTTCGATCTTGCCGTAGCGCCACAGGTTGTACTCGCCGACCGGCGTCGTGCGATAGAGATTGCAGACGGCCACGGCGGTGTCGAAGTCGGCGACGTCGGCCATGATGTAGAAGGTCCACGGCGAACCGGTGGCCTGGCCGACCACGAGGCGGTCGTCGTCCATGATGCCGAGCACCTTGACGCCGTCCATCGTCTCGACAGCGGCGAGCATTTTGCCGTACGCCTGCCACACTTCGCCGATCTCCTCGCGCGGCAGGTCGAAGAAGTTTTGCGTCACGCCGCAGCAGAACAGCACGCGTAGCGGCAGGGGGCGGTTGTTTGAAGTTTCGGACATCTGATTGATTCCTTGTGGTATGTGATCTGCGGTTACAGGTAACCCGGAATCGGCGGCACGCCGACGAACACGGCGCCTGCACCGTCGAAATTGCCTTCGGCGAGGAAGGCGTGCTGCGTGACCACCATCGCGTCGCGCAACAGGCGCTGCAGCGGGTGCGTGCGATAGATCGCCATCGTGCCGCCGAGCCGGTATGCGCGATGCACGACGTCGGCGCCTTCGCGTGCGATGTGGGTGGCAGAGAGGCGCAGCAGGCTGACCTGGTCGGGCGTCACGGGGTTGCCTGCGAGAATCGATTGCCAGACGCTGTCGGTTGATTCGTAGAAGAACGCGCGCGCCGAGCGAAGTTGCGCTTCGGCCTTCGCGAGCTCGATGCGGTAGTACGCGCGGTCCGCGAGTTGCGGCGCGCCGGTCGTCGTGCGGCGGCCGCCCGACATGTGGTTGGCGACGTCGAGCGCGGCGCGCGCGAGGCCGAGGTTCACGACCGCGAGCACCTGCGCCGCGTAGGCGACGGTGGGATAGCGATAGAGCGATTCGTCCACGCAGGGCGTGCCGCCGCGCACGAAGGTCCAGTCTTCGGTCACGACCTGGTCGGTCACGCGCAGGTCGTGACTCCCCGTGCCTTGCATGCCCACCACGTTCCAGTTCTCGACGATCTCCACCTGCTCGGGGCGGAACACGGCCGTGCGCGGCTTGTTCGGGCCGCTGCCCGCGCCTTCGCCGGTGCTGATGCCCACGCCGAGCCAGTCGGCGCCCTTGCAGCCGCTCGCGAACTTCCACGTGCCGTTCACGCGCCAGCCGCCTTCGGCCGCCTGCACGGACTGCACCGGGAAAAGCCCGCCCGCGAACACCTGGTCGGGGCCGCTCGCATAGATCTGCGCCTGGGTTTCGAGCGGCAGCGCGGCAAGGTAGACGTTGGCCGAACCGAAGCTCGCGACCCATGCTGCCGAGCCGTCCGCAACGGCGATGCGCTCGATCATCTCGAGAAACTCGCCTGGCGCGCGCGCGTCGCCGCCGAAGCGCTTCGGCGTGCCGGCGCGATAGATGCCCGCGCGCTTGAAGAGATCGATGACATCGCGCGGCACGTGCGAAAGCCGGTCGAATTCGTCGCGGCGCGCGGCCACCACGTCGATGACTTCGTCGAGCGGCAGGCTCTCGCCCGGCTGCGCGAGGCGGGCGTGTGCGCGGTGGTCGCTGTGGGATGGGACGGCGGTCGCAACGGATTGCATGGTGTCTCTCCTGAATTCCTGAGCCGCAAGGTTTAGGGCGTTGGGCGTCGCGTTCATTGGCGGGCGTCCAGTCTGGAACTCAGTCTAGAAAAGCAAAAAGGGGCCATCAATTGGGACGCCGTACCCATTTTTAAGTAGCGCTCCCCGCGCGTCTAAAGAAATCTTCAGATTCCCCGCGCGGCGCATGGATGCTATCGTTTGGGCACCACCTGGCGGGCACGCAGCCCGCATCGCGCTCACCACCATGACGTATCCCACCGAAGACGATTTCCGGCGTCTCCTCGACGCCCTGACGATGTGCGTGCTGCTGCACGACGCCGACACGAAGGCGATCGTCTGGGCCAATCGCGCGGCGTGCATCGCGCTCGGCTTTTCCGTGGAGGAGCTGTTGCCGCTGAAGGCGCGCGACATGACGCGCCCCGAGCCGAAATACGCGCGGGAAATCGCCGTGGCGGCGATGGACCGCTCGATCACCGAAGGGCCGCAGGGCTACGAGTGGTGCTATCGCTCGCGCACGGGGCAGGACATGCTTTCCGAGGCGATTGCAACGTATGTGCCGCTCTCGGAGCGCGCCGTCGTGATGGTCCAGTTTCGCGACATCAGCGCGGAGGAAGCGGTGCGCCAGGAACTGCGGCGCTACGAAACGCGGCTGCGCGAATTCATGCAGGATTTGAGCGAAGGCGTCGCGCTCCTCACGCACGATGGCGCGGTCCAGTTCATCAGCGACTCGGGGCGCCGCCTGCTCGGCCTCGCCGCCCATGACGCGCCGGGCTCCGTATTCGACTACTGCAGCGAGCACAACCGCGAACGCCTCGCCGAGCAGCTCGACGACGCGCCGCTGCAGCGCCCATCCGAGCCGCAACGCTATCGCATGATCCGGCGCAACGGCAGCGCGTGCTGGCTGCGCGTCACGTGCCGGCGGCTCGTGATCGAAGGCGACATCGACGGGCTCCTGATTCACTTTCGCGACATCTCCGACGAAGTCAGCATCGAGGAAGCGCGCCGCACCGAGGCACGCATGCTCGAATACGCGGGGCGTTACAACGCGATGGGAGAGATGGCCACGGCCATCGCACATGAGTTGAGCCAGCCGCTGGCGGCGGTGCGCAACTTCATCGAAGGCGCGATCCGGCGTCTCGAGCAGGCGGGGAGCGTCGAGGATGCGATCTGGGGCCTGCGCAGCGCCGACCGCCAGGCGGAGCACGCCGCGCTCATCATCAAGAGCGTGCGCGAATACATCGTGAAACGCGAGCCGACCGAAGCGCGTATCGACTTGCGCGAGATTCTCGCCGACGTCGCTTACTTCATCGAGCTGCGCGCGCGCGATACCGGTGTGCGGGCTCATATCGTGCAACCCAAAACCGCGTTGCCCGTGCTGTGCGAGCGCGTATTGATCGGGCAGGTGGTGCTGAATCTCGCCTTCAACGCAATCGACGCGCTGGCGGGCGTCGACGCAGACCGCCGTGACCTGACGCTCGCGTGCGAGGAAGCAGAAGGCAGGGCGCTCGTGCGCGTGATCGACAACGGTCCAGGCGTGCCCGCCGACGCGCATGGGCGCCTCTTCGACGGCTTTTCGTCGTCGAAGGCGGGCGGCAACGGCATCGGCCTGTCGCTGTGCAAGAACATCGTGACGCGCCACGGCGGAACGATCTGGGCGCTGCCGGCGGCGAGCGGCGGCCTCGAATGCTGCTTCGCGCTGCCGCTCAGTTTCGAATAGCGCCCGGATCGCGACGTCACTGCGCTCATCGATCAGCGTCCCAGTGAGCGCGCCGTCTTGCCGCCGAGGCCGAAGTCGGTGCTCGGAATGTCCTTGATGATGACGCGCGTCGCGTCGAGCGGCGAATCGAGCACGTCGGCGCTCGTTCTCGCCAGTGCTTCGATGAGCGCGGCTTTCTGCTCGGGCGTGCGGCCCGCAATCAGGATCGCGACGATCACGGGCAGCGAAGGCGGCGCGCCGTCGGCGGCACGCTTGCCGCCGATGCCGTAATGCGTGGCGGCCAGTTCGGTGAGCAGAATGCGCACGGATTCCACGGGTGCGCCGATCGCCTCGACGGTGGCATCCGTGAGCCGCCCGATCAACGACGCCTTGCGTGCTTCCGCATGGCCCGCGGGCAGATAGACTTCGAGTGTAGGCATGGTTTCGAATGGAAGCAGGGCGCGCGAGTCTTGCTGCGCGCCCCTGTTTTTTAGAGCAGGAAGCCGACCGCGCTCAGTGCCTCGGTCGAGTCGATCAGCCGGATCACCTTCTGCTGCAGTTTCGGTTCGCCGCTTGCGAAGCTGATGCGGTGCGTGAGGTCCGCCGCGAAGATCGTATTCGCCCCGCGCTTGTACGCGACGACGATCTGCGATGACTTGACTTCGACCGTATCGGCCGCGTCGCTCGACAACGTGAAGCGCGAAACCGTGCGCACCGTGCGCGCCGCGTCGCTCGCGGAAGCCGAATAGCCCGAGGTCATGCGCTGCACACGCATCTCGCGCATGTGATGGTCGTCGTACGCGTAGTTCAGCGTGGCGGCGAAATCGGTCGTATTCGGGTCGATCGGCACGACGTAGTAGCCCTGCGGGTCCCACAGGTCGAGCCATGCGTTGTATTCGCGCCGGTCCAGCATTTCAGCCTCGCGCCAGATGAACTGCACGGCGCGCGTAAAAGTCTCTTGTGTGTTGAGTACGTTTCGGTCGTCCATCATGCCTCCATCATCGCGCGCCACTGCGCATACGCTTCGCGCATGCCGGTTTCGTCGGTGGCGTGTGCGGTCTTTTCTCCGTTCGGGGCCGTGGTTTCGCGGTTCAGGCCGCGATTCACGAGAATCGGAATGTCGGGGCCGGCGTGGGCGCCGCGCTGCACGCGCTCCCAGGCTTCGGCATCATCAGGACTGCCAAATCCGAACGGGCCCTGGAAGTGCTCATGAATGCGCAGGCGCACGCGGTTGGCTTCATCGGGGCCGCCATCCATCGCGAGCGCGATGTGGCGGATTTCGGTTTCCTCGGCGGATATGGGCCGCAGCACGCGGAAAAATGCCATCGAGAGCGCGAGGTTCGGGAACAGGTTCAGGTTGAAGCCCACGCCCATCAACGAGCGCACGATGCGGCGCACTTCTTCGGGCGTGTGGCGTTCGGCGAGCTGCGCGGCCAGTTCCTGGAAGCGCTCGGGCAGCGGTGCGCCGTCGTCCTGGTCGAGATCGACGAGCTCGGGCATGAGCACGGCGAGGCTGTGGCCGTTGCCGAGCGAGCGGCAGAAGGCCTCGTCGCTCGTCATGAAGCTCGTGATCGCGGCGGCCGTTTCATCGTCGATCGATTTCATCCACGACTTGTGCACGACCGGGAAGTGATACAGGTCCGTGGTGT
>NZ_DATJWR010000133.1:0-2649 GCF_035501035.1 Paraburkholderia sp. | reverse complement strand
TCGATTCCAATCAGGCCGAACTGATGCCATGTCGGGCTCGCATGGCCCGAAGGCGAATCGAACGATCCGCTCGTGAAGGTATAGGCCGTCGCCACGGTCCATCGGTTCGTCAGCGCATAGCGCGCATTCAGTTCCGCGTTGCGAAAAACGATGTCCTCGCCGTGCAGGGCGATCGGCGTGTCGGCGACGTTGTTGATCGACGTGGCGTTGTCGAACTGGCTCCTCGTGACGACGGCCGACACGCGCAGGCGCTCCAATGTGCAGGCGCCGCCCAGGCCCGCGGTGCGCTGCCGCGCGGCGTTGAACGGCGCGCCGGCGGCCTCCGCGCCCTGCGTGTTGGCAGTTGCGAGGTTGCTTTCGTCGTCGAACTGCACGTAGCTCGCGCCCGCCGAACAGGCTCCGTGCTGGTAGCTGCCCGCCACGCTGTAGCCGCGGTTGTTCGAGAATGCCCCCGCTTCGTTGGAAAAGCCATACGTCGCGCCGAACTGGAAGCCACTCATGACCGGACTCGTGTACTTCACGGCGTTGTTGGTCCGTGTGTAGTTTGCGAGATCGTCGTTGTCGAACGGGTGCGCGAAAGCTACGCCACCATACGGCGTGCCACCCATCGCGAACGGCTGGACAAACTGGAGCATCGAGTCGAACTGGCGGCCCAGCGTGACGGTGCCGGACGGATGAGAGGCCAGCCCGGCGTACGACTGGAAGCCGAACATGCGCCCCTGTTGCCCGGTTGCGCCGTTCGTGACAGCAAAGCCGTTTGCCAGCACGAACAGCGCGCTCAGATCGGGGCTCAGTGGCTCGTTGCCGGAAAGGGTCCAGCGGTTGACGTTGATGTCACCCGATTTGGCCTGTAATGAGCGGGCGCCCTGGCTCCCGCCGATATCGTCCACATAGGCGAGGCCGCCATCGATCAGGCCGGTGATGGCCAGCGTGCCCTGAGCGTGAGCGGCGACCGGCAGTCCCAGCGCAAGAGCGCAGCAGGACGCGGCTTTAAGCGCCCCCCCTCGCGCGTGCCCACGTGGATTCGAAAAACGTGTCGGACATGATGTTATTGGGCTGCGTCCGGATGAACCGCACGCCTTGCCGGGAAGGTGTACGGCCACCTCAGCGCAGCACGCGAGATCGCAGCAGATGCGCGACCCACGCGCTTTCAGTGATTTCGCGTTCAATCTCGCGCGCATGGCAGGACGATGCCTGCGGCGCGGCACCGACGTCTCTACGCAGAGGGGAATGGAGGGACGATGGGTCGCTGGTAATCAAAGCCTGCGCGTTCCGGGCGAGTGCGGCGAGCCGCGCGAGGTCCGCCTCGTCGAGCATCACATTGACGTATTCGAGCGGGCACAGTGCGCCGACCAGCGTTCTGAGGCGCTGCATCAGCACGCTGGCGCACGCACCCTGTTGGTTCACGACCAGCGACTCGAACCGCGTGGCGGCGATCGTGGCCTCGAGCTTGTCGATATCGAGGCAGGCGCGTCGGCGCAGCTTCGTCAGTGGGTCAGGATCGCTCGGCGCGGGCTGGACGAGACGGCGCGCCACCGCGTCGAGATACGCGGCCGTGCCGTCAATTGCGCCCGCCGCACTGCTGCCGAGCCGATGATGTTCGCGGTCCGGCCACGCGAAGAGGCTGACGACGAAGCCGACGAGCACGCCGGCAACGCTGAGCTCGAAGCGGGCGACGGCGAGCGCCCAAGGCGGTCCAGCGGGTGTGCCGAGATGCGCAACCAGGATGAAGTGCGACGTCAGGAACAGGATGTACGAGACATAGCTCACCGAGCGCGCGGCCAGCGTTCCGGTGGCAAGCGGGAGGACGATGAGGGCGAGCAGCAGCGGATCGTGAACGAACAAGGAAAGCGCCGATGCAAGCACCGCGCCAAGCAATGTCCCACCAATGCGCAGGCCGGACACTTTCACCGTTTGCGACAGCGTGGGCTGAAGGATGAACATCGTGGTCAGCGCCAGCCAGTAAGCCTGCTGCATGCCCAGAAGGCGTGCGATGGCAACCGCGATCATCGCCGCAACGGACAGGCGGGCGGCGTACCGGGTGTAGGCATTTTTGGCGGCAAGTTCCGCGATCAGCGCCGTCAGCCGGCTTTGGCGCGTCCGCTGGCGCGGCGCCGCGCGAGGAGCTGCAACGACACCCCGCGCGGTATACGCACACGCGTCGCGACCGAGTAGATCGGACAGGCGCTCGATGAGGTCGAGATTGGCGCGCAGCCACGTCGATCCCTCGCCGGGCCCGTGGGCCGCGAGCCACGCGGGCTCGCACCCGCGCAGGGTCTGTTGCAGGCGAGCCTGGCATTGCTCGACGGTGTCAGGCGTTGCGTCAGGGCCGTCGCGCAAGCGTGCCGCGCTCGCGTCGATCTGCCTGGCGAGCTGGGCGTAGGCGGGCGCAAGAAGGGCGGCGGCTTCGCGCCGGGCGGCGCCGTGGCCGTCGGCGAGGAGCGTTTCGAGGCCCGCGAGCAGGGCCATCAACTGCTCCGCGTCGTCGATCCGACCGGCGCACGCCGGCGAGATCTCGCCGCTGTGGTTCGCTGCGGCCAGTGTCATCGCATCGAGCTTCGTGCGCAGTTCCGCGCGCCCGCACTCGAGCCGCACCCGGTTGCCGCGTGCCGCCTGCTCGAGGCGGCTGGCGAGCGACGACATCGCATG
>NZ_DATJWR010000132.1:0-4608 GCF_035501035.1 Paraburkholderia sp. | reverse complement strand
CCCGCCACCGTCGTGATCGCCACGGTGCGCAGGCCGGGCACCGCGTTCGCCATGCCGTGACGCGCGGCGCCGCGGCTCGCCACCCAGCGCAGCAGCCACACCCAGCCGAAGCGCATCGCGTAGAGCGCCGCGAGCACCGCGCCGACATAGCCGATGAGGCGCAGCATCTGCACGTTGCTCGTGTGGTGGGCGTCGAGCAGCGCCTTGCCGAGAATGCCGGGAAACTGCAGGCCGAGCAGCGTGAACACCATGCCGTTGAAGACGAACTCGATCATCGACCAGGTGCTCGTCGCGCGCACGCGCGCGGACACGGGGCCCATGTGCGCGACGCTCGTGTAGTTCATCATCATCCCCGAGGCCACGGCGGCGAGCACGCCTGAGACCTCGAGATGCTCCGCGAAGAGATACGACGCGAACGGAATCAGCAAGGTCATCACGACGCCGGGCGCGGGGTCGCCTTCCGCATTCACGTTCAGAAAGCGCGCCGAGACGAAGCTGAAGATCCAGCCGATCGCCGCGCCCACGACGAGACCGCCCGCCGCGATCACGAAGAAGCTGAGCGTGGCCGCGCGCAGCGAGAAGTAGCCCGTGAGCGCGGCGGCCACGGCGAACTTGAGCGCGACGAGGCCCGACGCGTCGTTCATCAGTGCCTCGCCTTCGAGGATGTGCATGAGCTGCGCGGGAATCCTGTCCTTGCCGGCGATGGCGGAGAGCGCGACGGCGTCGGTGGGCGAGAGCACGGCGGCGAGCGCGAAGGCCACGGGCAGCGAGACTTGCGGCACGAGCCAGTGCACGAAATAGCCGACGGCGAGAACCGTGAACAGCACGAGGCCGAGCGCGAGCATGAGGATCGAGCGGCGCTGCATGAAGAACTCGCGCTTGGGAATGCGAAAGCCGTCGGCGAACAGCAGCGGCGGGATGAACAGCGCCATGAAGATGTCGGGATCGAACGTGACGTGCGGATTCACGAGCGGGAAGGTGAGCAGCGCGCCAATGCCGATCTGCACGAGCGGCAAGGGCAGCCTGATGGGCAAGACGCGCGTGACGATGCCAGAAACGGCGACGGCGAGGAGCAGAATGAGAACGGTGAAGAAGATTTCCATCGAAAGGCTTGGTGGCCACGAAGCGGGGGGCGGGTCGCGGCGGATCGGGGACGAAGCGCGGCGCGAACGCGAGGCGAACCGGGCGAAACAGGTTGCCGTGCCTCCCTTCACGCGCGGCGGGATATTGCGTTCTGGTGCGCCTGCAGGGCGCGCCTGTCGAGGGACAGTTTAGCCCGTCGAGACCGTATGCCGTCGCGAAGCGCGCCGCGCGGGATGCACCACGAAGCCGCTTGCGATTTGGCCCGCATTTGCCTGCGGCAGCAGGCCCCGATGACGGCGATTGCCGTAATCGGACCGGCTGGCTGCACCACGACCGAGGCAAACGCGCGGAGAAAGGCGCACGATATCGGTGCATGGCAGGAGACGGTGCGATGCCTCGGGCGGTGCACCGCGTGCCCTGTCGCGGCGCACGCGAGCGGCGTGAATGCAATTTCGATGCGTGCCGGATCGCGGCGTGAGCGAGCACGGACCTTGCTTGATCTCGCCTGTGACGCAACGGAATCAGGCAATGGGCGAGCGCGCAGGTCGTGCGAAGGTCGGGCGGATTGCAGCGTCGTTCCTACGCGCTAGAGGATGGCATGATCACAGAGCAACACGATAAAGCGGCCGTGGCACCTCACGGCTTCGATCTCAGCGTCACCTCGGGGCTGCAGCGCTACAGCGCGCGCCATCGCGACCTCACGCTCACGAGCGTGTTCCAGCCCGTGTTCAGCCTCTCGCACATGCGTGCGGTGGGCTATGAAGGGTTGCTGCGCGCGCACGATCCGCTCGATCGTCCGGTCTCGCCGCTCGACGTGTTCGGCGAAGCCGCGCGCGTGGGCGAGGCGCTGCAGGTGGACCGGCTCGCCCAGGGGCTGCATCTGGAGAACTTCGCACTGCTGGGCGCTGAGCGCGAGTGGCTCTTTCTGAACGTGCATCCGGGCACGCTGATGGAGTCCTATCACGCGGCGGCGCTGCTCGCGAACCTGCGGCGCCTGAATATCGCGCCGCGCCGCGTCGTGCTCGAAGTGCTCGAAGAGGAGGGCGTCGATCTCGACGCGCTCGCGCAGGCCGTGGAGTCGTTTCGCGAGCGCGGCTTTCTCGTCGCGCTAGACGACTTCGGCGCGGGCAACGTCGATATCGGCCGCGTGTGGCGGCTCAATCCCGACATCGTGAAGCTCGACCGCATCATGCTGATGCACGCGCAGCATCGCGCCGACATGGCCGCGACGCTGCCCGCGCTGGTGGCGCTGCTGCACGACGCGGGCAAGCTCGTGCTGATCGAGGGCGTGGAGACGGAACAGGAGGCGCAGCTCGCGCTCGCCTGCAACGCCGATTTCGTGCAGGGCTTCTTCTTTGCGCGGCCCTCGCCGGGACTCACCGACGCGGCGCACGTGCAGGGCGTGATCGCCGAGGCGACGGAGCGATTTCGTCAGCAAACCGAAATGCGTGAGCGCGGCGCGACCAGCCGCCTCACGCCTTATCTCCGCGCGTTCGAGCGCGCGGCCGAGCGGCTTGCGGGCGGCGAGCCGCTCGAAGAGGTGTGCTGGAACTTCCTCGGGCTCGATTACGCGGCGCGCTGCTACCTGCTCGATTCCAACGGCAGGCAGGCGGGCCGCAACGTCGTGCTGCGCGTCGACCGCGCCGAGCGCGATGCGCGCTTTCTGCCGCTGGAAGATGCGCAGGGCGCGAGCTGGCTGCGCCGGCCGTACTTCCGCGCGGCGCTCGTCACGCCGGGGCGCGTGCATGTGACGGGGCCCTATCTGTCGATCAACGAGGCGCTGCCGTGCGTGACGCTCTCGATGGCGGTGCAGGTGGGCGAGCGGCTGTGCGTGCTGTGCGGGGATGTGGACTGGCTGGCGCAAGAGCTGGCCTGAAGCGCCAGGCGGCCTTCAGGGCGACAATTCAAGCCTTCAATTCAAGCTTCACGCGCGCATGATGAAACGGCGCAGGTGCCAGGCACCTGCGCCGTTTTCACGAGCGTAGCCGCAAACCGCGAACTTACTTCGCGACCACCACCGGAATGCCGCGCAACGCGCCCGCACCCTTGAACGAGGCGAGCGCCTCGTTGACCGCGGTGCTCGTCTTCACGTCGATGTTCAGCCGCGCGCCGAGTTCGCGCTCGCTGCGCTTGACCGCGGCGAGATTCGCGAGCTTGACGTGGCCATAGCCACGCACACGCTGATGCAGGCTCGCGAACTTCGCGAGCTCGGCCGTGCTTTGCGCGGTCACGTTTGCGAGCGCGCCGCGCAGCGTCGCCTCGTAGTCGTCGGCGAGTGCGCGTTCCATGCGGCGCTCGAGCGTCTTGCCGAACGGATCGAGCCACGTGCCGCGCAGGCCACGCCCCTTCGAAAGCACTGCGAGCGCGCCCCAGAGCCACTGGCCGAACTGCATCTTGCGCGGCTGCTGGCCGTTCTTCGCATGGGCGATGAGCGGGGGCGCGAGGTTGAACTTCACGGTGAAGTCGCTGCCCGCTTTGCCTTCGAACTGCGTTTCGAGCGCGGCGCGGAACGCCGGATCGGCGTGCAGGCGCGCGACTTCGTACTCGTCCTTCACGGCGAGCAGGCGATAGAACGTGGTCGCGACGGCGCGTGCGAGCGCTTGTTCCGCACTCTTGTCTGCTGCGCGCGCGGCGTCGACGAGCGCACGGTAGCGCTTCACGTAGCTCGCGCCGCCGTAAGCGAGCAGACGCGCTTCGCGGTCCGCGATCAGCTCGTCGAGCGTTTGCGTGAGCTTGCGCGCCGTGGCCTTCGCGGCGGCTGCGCGTTGCGCGTCGAGCGCTTCGAGCGCGGCCGGATCGGCGGCGGCCATGCGGCCGATCGAGAACGCGAACAGGTTCGCCTGCACGGCCACGTTGTTCAGCTCGATCGCGCGCGTGAGCGCCGCGAGCGAAACCGGCACGAGGCCGAGTTGCCACGCAAAGCCGAGCATCACGATGTTCGCGCCGATCGTGTCGCCGAGATAGCGCTGCGCGAGCGCCTGCGCATCGCACGTGGCGAGCGGATCTTGCGCCGGCAGCGCGCCACCCGTTGCCGCATGCCGCATCTTCGCGAGCAGTGCGTCGGCGTGCAGGTTGGCTTCGGGGTTCTGCACGAACGACGCATTCGGAATCTCGTGCGTGTTCACGACGATGCGCGTGCGGTCGTGGCGCACCGTCTGCAGTGCGTCGGCGCCTGCGCCGACCACCATGTCGCAGGCGAGCAGCAGGTCGGCCTGTTGCGTGTCGATGCGCACCTGGTTGAGCAGCGCATCGGTCGCGGCAAAGCGCACGAACGAGAGCACCGAGCCGCCCTTTTGCGCAAAGCCCATGAAGTCCAGCACCGAAGCGCTCTTGCCTTCAAGATGCGCGGCCATGCTGATGAGCGCGCCCACGGTCACCACACCGGTGCCGCCCACGCCGGTCACGAGGATGTCGTACGGCGCGTTGTCGAGTTGCGTGGCCGGCATGGGCAGCGCGCTCACGCGCGCGGCGAGCGCCTGCGGGTCGAATGCGGCGCCGGCGGCCTTCTTGAGCTTGCCGCCTTCG
>NZ_DATJWR010000131.1:0-25811 GCF_035501035.1 Paraburkholderia sp. | reverse complement strand
GTTTGCTGGTGAGGAGGTCATGATTCGGCTCCTGTTGAAGAACGAGGCGGATTGCCTCATTCGCCAACATAAAACCGCGTGACCGGCCTCTCCCTGACCTCCAGCGTCGGACCGTAGCCCCTACCGCGCGAGCGGTTTAGTCCGCCGGCCAGTTACGGACAGTCGGCTGAGCCGCTAGTGAGATATTCGGACGACCCAATGACGCTTGATAGCAGCCATTTATTCAGGAGAAGGTGCAGAATGGCGGCGGATTCTTGCGGCCGTCGGGGTCTGATGCCTGCGCGGCTCAATGTTGGTAGATTCGACCCGCTGAGGTAGTTCAAAAGCCAGGGAGCAGAACACAAGGAGGTCAAGCGAAGAGCAAGAACTCAAAGGCAGCGAAGCTGTTCCGCAATGAGCTGATCGATCAACTGCTGGCCCGAAAGCGGAGCAAGGATGCCGAGTCGATCCTGGGCGAATCGTGTTTGGCCGGCCTGCTCAAGAAACAGCTGGCCGAGCGCATGCTCGCGGCTGAGTTGAGTCACCACCTGGACGCCGAGGGCGGCAACCACCGCAAGGGCACTAGCTCCAGGATGGTCCTGACGCCCAACGACGGACTGAAGCAGGCTTTTCCACGCGATCGGCAGGCGACGTTCGAGCCGCAACGGGTCGGCAAATATCAACGCCGACGGCCGGGCTTCGACGACCACGTCGTCAGCATATACGCGCGCGGCATGCGCGTGCGCGAGATCCGGTGTCGTCTGCTGGAGCCGTACGGGCTGCAGGTGTCACCCGATCCGATTTCCACGGTCACCGGCGAGGTGCTGGTCGACGTCGAGCAATGGCAGCAATGCCCGCTCGAGGCCGTGTATCCGAGCGCGTACTTTGACGCACTCCGGCTGACAATCTGCGACGAAGGCACGATCATGAACAAGGCGGTCGACTAGCGCTGAGCATCCGTGCCGACGGTCGCAAGGAGGTACTGGGTTTGTGAATCGAGCAGCCCAAAGGCCTGAAGTTCTGGCAGCTGATCCCGCAATGACGCCCTCATTACCTCTTCGAGGGTCCGGCGGCCGACGCGCACACCTCCAGAAATATTTGACTCGCGCGGCCTTGCGTGTGGAGCCGCTCTCGGCCGCGCTAGCCGCTTGAACTCATGCGGTACTGAATGCCAGCCGCGCCAACGCTGACGCGGGTGCCTGCCCTATTTTCGGTGATGGCCACGATGTCCGACAGCGATCCGATCACAGCGTCCTTGCCCGTGTTCCGGGCAAATTCGATCGCGGCCTGAACTTTCGGGCCCATCGAGCCAGAGGCGAACCCGAGCTTCTCAAGATCGTCCGGGTGTGCCTTCGCGATGGCTTTCTGGCCTGGCTTGCCCCAGTCGACATACGCGGCATCTACGTCGGTGGCGACGATCAGCATGTCGGCGTCGAGTTCCTGGGCGAGCAGTGTGGAACACAGGTCCTTGTCGATCACTGCTTCGACGCCCCGGAGGCGCTTGTGACTTTCGTCATAGCAGGTCGGAATGCCGCCGCCTCCCGCGCAAATCACGATTGTGCCGTGCTCGAGCAGCCATTTGACGGGACGGATTTCGAAGATGTGTTTCGGCCGCGGACTCGCGACGACGCGACGGAACTTGTCGCCGTCCGGCGCAATGGCCCACCCTCGCTCCTTCGCCAGCCGTTCGGCTTCCTCTTTCGAATAGACCGGACCGATTGGCTTGGTTGGATGCGCGAACGCGGGATCCTGTGCATCGACTTCGACCTGGGTCAGGATGGTCGCAAAGGGGACTTCATACGGCAAGAGGTTGCCAAGCTCCTGCTCGATCAAGTAGCCGATCATGCCTTCCGTTTGTGCGCCGAGTACGTCCAGCGGATAGACTTCGACCTCCTTGTACGCAGCCCCCTGAAGTGCCAACAGGCCGACTTGCGGACCGTTGCCGTGAGCGATCACAAGCTCGTTCCCGGGCGCGACCTGCGCGATCTGTGAGGCAGCGAGCCGCACATTCTCGCGCTGGTTCTCCGCTGTCATAGGTTCGCCCCGGCGCAGCAGCGCATTGCCGCCCAATGCAATGACCATACGCATGATTGAATCTCCTTCGGATTCACTCCCGCTGTACGGACGCGGCTGCGTCCGCGGACCCGGCGCTCATAGGTCGGCGAGCGTCGAGACGAGGATCGCCTTGATTGTGTGCATACGGTTCTCCGCCTGCTCGAACGCGATGTTTAACGGCGACTCGAACACTTCCTCGGTCACTTCGATGCCGTTGGCGAGCGCTGGATACTTTTCGGCGATCTGCTTTCCGACCGCTGTCTCGCTGTTATGGAATGCGGGCAGGCAGTGCATGAACTTCGCCTGGGGATTCTGCGTCGCCTTCATCAGATCCATGTTGACCTGGTATGGCAGCAGCAGGTCGATGCGCTCGGCCCAGGCCTCCACTGGCTCGCCCATCGACACCCAGACGTCGGTGTGCACGAAATCCACGCCTTTGACCGCGGCGTTCGCATCTTCGGTCAGCAGGATGCGCGCTCCGCTTTCCTCGGCAAAGCGCTGGCATATCTCGACGTGCTCCGCGTGCGGCCACAGTGCCTTGGGCGCGCCGATCCGCACATCCATGCCAAGCTTCGCCCCGATCAACAGCAGCGAGTTGCCCATATTGTTGCGGGCGTCGCCGAGGTACGCGTAGCTAATGGAAGTCAGCGGCTTGTCGCTGTGCTCACGCATCGTCAAGACGTCGGCGAGCATCTGGGTCGGGTGGTATTCGTCCGTCAAGCCGTTGAATACCGGGACCCCCGCGAACTGCGCGAGCTCATCGACGATTTCCTGCCTGAAGCCGCGGTACTCGATCGCGTCGTACATGCGGCCGAGCACGCGCGCCGTGTCCTTCATGCTCTCCTTGTGTCCAATTTGCGAAGAGTTCGGGTCGATGTAGGTGACGTTGGCACCCTGATCATAGGCTGCGACCTCAAACGCACAGCGCGTACGGGTCGAAGTCTTTTCGAAGATCAGCGCAATGTTGACGCCCTTCAGGTGCTGCTGCTCGGTGCCCGTATATTTGGCGCGCTTCAGGTCGCGCGACAGGTCGAGCAGATAGCGCAGCTCCCGTGTGGTGTGATGCATCAGGCTGAGGAGACTTCGGTTACGCAGATTGAATGCCATGGTGGTTCTCCATCGAAAGTGCCGGTCAGCGGCGGACCAGGAGGAATGACCTCCCCGGCTCGTGGTTCAGTAGTCGACTGGATCACGGATCAGCGGGCAAGTCATGCAATGACCGCCGCCGCGTCCGCGGCCGAGCTCACTCGCAGTGATCGTGATGACCTCGACGCCGGCCTTGCGCAGCAACGTGTTGGTAAAAGTGTTGCGGTCATAGCTGATGACAACGCCAGGCTCGACGCAGACGACGTTGTTGCCGTCGTCCCATTGCTCGCGCTCGGCGGCGAAACTGTTGCCGCCCGTCTCGACGACACGCAGCCTGGGCAGCCCGAGCGCTTCACCAACGACGTCCACGAAGGGTTTCTCCTCTCGGCGAATGTTGACGTTGCCCGGTTTCGATTCATCCGGCCGCACGGAGAAGGCGACAATTTCCTTGACGACCTCCGGGAATATGGTGACGAGATCGCGATCGCAGAAGCTGAACACCGTGTCGAGGTGCATCGCCGCGCGCGATTTCGGTAACCCCGCAACGATGATGCGTTCGACCGCGCCCTTCGCGAACAGGCTCTGGGCGAGTTCGCCGATCGCCTGCCGGGACGAACGCTCGCCCATGCCGACCAGGAGCACGCCGTTACCGACCGGCATCACGTCACCGCCTTCGAGTGTTGCCGCGCCGTGGTCCGCATCGGGGTCGCCATACCAGATCTCGAACTTCTGCGTGGCGAACTGGGGGTGAAACCTGTAAATCGCCGTGGTCAGCAGCGTTTCCTGGCGGCGGGCCGGCCAGTACATCGGGTTCAGGCTCACACCGTTATAGATCCAGCAGGTCGTATCGCGCGTAAAGAGCGTATTCGGCAGCGGCGGCAGCACGAAGCTCGAGTAGCCGAGGTACTGGCGAAACAGCTTGAGCACGCCGCTCTGGTCGGAGTCGGGGATGTCCTCCGCGACCACCCCGCCAATCAGGAACTCGGCCAGCTTGCGCGGCTCGAGGCCTTCCATCCATGCGCGAACTTCGCTGGCGAGACCCACGCCAACGGTGTTCGTGCGGATTTTCCGATCGAGTATCCACTTCAGCGCTTCCGGGTTCTGCACCGTCTCGGCCAGCAGATTGTGCATCTCGACGACTTCGACACCGCGCTCGCGCATCTTCGTAACGAAGTCGAAATGATCGCGCTTCGCCTGGCTGACCCAGATCACGTCATCGAACAACAGTTCGTCGCTGTTGCTGGGTGTCAGACGCTGATGCGCGAGACCGGGGGAGCAGACCAACACCTTGCGCAGTTTGCCCACTTCGGAATGTACGCCGTATTCAACTGTCTCCGTGCTCATCGTGTTTCTCCCGATATCAGAGGGTGAGAAAACCCTTGTAAAGGCCAAATGCAGCGAACAATGCGCCGATCACGACAACGATGAATATGACTCTTTCGATGTGGGTAAATACTGGCTGCCCGGCTTCGCGCTTAGCCTTGGCGAACAGTACGACCCCCGGTGCATAGAGCAGCGCCGACAGCAGCACATACTTCAGCCCACCCGCATAGAGCAGCCAT
Source organism: Paraburkholderia sp. (assembly GCF_035501035.1). Classification (GTDB taxonomy): domain Bacteria; phylum Pseudomonadota; class Gammaproteobacteria; order Burkholderiales; family Burkholderiaceae; genus Paraburkholderia. The sequence goes on along the minus strand of NZ_DATJWR010000131.1, from coordinate 21,129 downwards.
ACGGCATAAACCACCGCGATAGCAGCGATCGTGAAATCCTTTTTGCGTTCCTTCGGTTCGCGCTCGTAGGTCTCGCCGCGCCACGCGACAAGGAGCGCATAGGCCGCCGACCAGAAATAGGGCAACAGGATCATCGATGTCGCGAGATAAATCAGCGACAGGTAGGTCCCTTTCGAGAACAGCGTGATCAGCAGAAAGACCTGAGTCAGTCCGTTGGTCAGCCAAAGGGCATTGGCCGGCACTCTCTTCGCGTTCTCCTTGCGCACGAACTTCGGCATGGTGCTGTCGCGCGCGGCTGAAAAGATGATCTCGGCGCACAGCAGCACCCACGAAAGCAACGCGCCCGCCAGCGAAATCACGAGGCCGACGCTGATCAGAATCGCTCCCCAGTGACCTACGACGCGCTCGAGTACGCCGGCCATCGACGGATTTTGCAGCGCGGCCAGCTTGGGCTGGGTCATGATGCCGAGCGACAACAGGTTCACAAGCACGAGGACGAGCAGCACGCCGGCGAAGCCGATAACGGTTGCCCTCCCGACGTCAGTGCGCTTCTCGGCACGCGCGGAGAAGATGCTTGCCCCTTCGATGCCGATGAACACCCAGACGGTCACGAGCATCATGTTACGGACCTGATTGGGAACGCTGCCGAGCTTGGGATTGCCCAAGCCGAAGAAGTCACTCGTGAAGGTGTGGGAATTGAACGCGAAGGCGCAGATGACGATGAACAGGACGATTGGCACCACTTTGGCAATCGTCGTGATGAGGTTGACGAAAGCCGCCTCCTTGATGCCCTGCAATACGAGAAAGTGCACGCCCCACAGCAGCACTGAAGCGCAGACGATCGCGATCGGTGTGTTTCCTTCGCCAAAAACCGGGAAGAAGTAGCCGAAGGTGCTGAACAGCAGCACGTAGTAGCCGACATTGCCGAGCCACGCACTGATCCAGTATCCCCAGGCGGACGAGAAGCCCATATAGTCGCCGAAGCCTTCCTTGGCGTAGATATACACGCCGCCGTCGAGCTCGGGCTTCCGGTTCGCAAGCGTCTGAAACACAAACGCGAGCATCAGCATGCCGACTGCCGTGATCGCCCAGCCAATCAGGATCGCGCAGGCATCGGCACTGACCGCCATGTTTTGTGGCAACGAGAAGATGCCGCCGCCGATCATCGAACCCACGACCAGCGCGGTGAGCGCGCCCAGCCGGAGTTTTGGCGCGGGAGCGGCGGTAGCCGCAGGCTTGGCACCCGCAGCGGATGCGGGGGGGGATGCAGAATCCGACATGGATTGTCTCCTTCATGCCGTGAGAATTGCGCCGGCCACGCGTGATGACGTGTCACCGGGGGACCATGGCGCCCCAAATCGCTACGAGCATTGCATCCCGCATTTTTAGGAATACTTTCGGATGACGCGCTGGCAACCGATGTGAAGGCAGAATAGGGCCGCCCGAAGCGTCACGTTTGATTTACATCAACAATCTCGGCTGCCATCAACCCGTCACTGAGAGCGAGCGTCGGGTGCAATTTCCCGGACACTGCCGCACAGGGTGGCTCCTGTCTGGCCGTGAAAAAAGTACAGAATTGACGCAAAGGGACTTCCGTTTGTCAGGCGATCACGCTGATTGATTTTTGATGGCAAGTACTGGCAGTCGATCTTGGGCGGATCACTACGGATATGGGTTATGCATCATGGTGCTTTCCGGGGTCAAGCGCACGGCGATGCTCAATACGATGGCGGGTTTGCACCACGTGCGTCGCATCTAGTCTTGTCAATGCGCCGGCGATTTGCAAAGAGATCACACCATTTGCCAAACACCGCGAATCTAGTCGAACGGGAATTTTGACATACGTCAATCGCCAGCCAGGGGGCAGAGTTAGGTTACCCATACAGACCAACTGCTGGCACTTGCCAGGTCGCAAGTGAGCGTAGATGGCGAGCAGTGCCGCGCAGACGCAGGCCCGCGCGCCCGTACCGGGCCACTAACATCGGTGGGGCCAACTCAATGGAATTCCCGTTACTAGCCGTAGTCTTCCTTACGTCGACGGGATTGCTTGTCAGCGCTTTAGTGGCGCCGACGCCGCGGGCCGCGATTTCGCCCGCCCCTGCTCCCGGTTCAGGAGAAGTCAGCGCCGCGGTCCCGCACCCACGTCCCGAGTTGCCCGAGAGGCCAAACTCGCCTGCGACGGAACGTAACAGAATTTCCTTATGACGGGTGATATATGGGTCTCCTTGCCTGGCTGTCGCGCCCAAAGCAGGCGCAATGCACGCAAACCGAACGTGCGCGCCTCGACGAAATGATCGATCGCACCATCGCGATCAACCCTCGCCTGCAACTGGTGCAGCGCCACACGGAACGCCTCCGTAACGCTCTTGCCGTATCGCTCGGCTACATCGACGACCTGATCGGCGCGTTGCCTCCATCGCATGAGGCGAATTCGGCTGCCTGGTCAACCGATCCATTGATTCGCGCGTTTTTTGCCACGCCTGATGATCTGGCAAAGATTTTCAGCCGCTCGGAGGAACTGCGCAGCTACTTCACGCAAAACGCCGCCCTTACACATGCGTACGCAACACTCGGTATGGCGATGTACGAACGCCACGTACTCGGCGTGGCGCTCGAGGGCGAGATGGTGCGCCATGACGTCCCCCAGACAAAGCTCTGCTTCAGCGACCATCGCATTATCATCTGTGGTCCGACGGAGGCTGACCTCCGCGACGAAATTGCACGCCGGCTGGTTGACCAACTGGCACTCGAAGGGCTAGCCCGACTGGCTGGAGAACGCCGCGACCTCATCGCGAAAGGACGTGAGCTTCTCGAGGCACGTGTGGCCTTGCTGGAACGCCAGGGCGTCGGCATCCGCTCCGTTCTCGGAGAAGTGCCGGACGCCGATGCTGATCAGTTGGTCCGGTTAAAAGTTCAGATTGAGGACAACGCCCGCACCCTGGCTGCCCTTCGCGTTCCCACCGAGGCGATCGAACTCGAGTTCGATCGGGTCTGCGACGTGTACTCCCATCCCGGCGATCACTTATACGTCGAAAGGCGCAGCGTCCGCCTGGATCTCATGAACGTGGTCAGGCACGACGATACTGATGCGAGCCGCGCAATCGAATTTCACGTTGCCCGCATTCCTGGCGATCCACCCAGGACGCGCGCCTTCGCACTTGTCCGTTATCCTCTTGCGGAACTGCTGCCAGGCGGATTGCATATCGACGCTGCGATGCGCGCACTGTAACTACAAAACTCCGCCAACCGGGTAGGCGCAGACACTGAATTGGTCTCGCTACAGCGTCGGCGATTACGGGGCCGCGCTGTTCGACAGCTTCGATTTCCTCGATTTGGTGAAAGTGTGGGCGCGCATCAGCCGTTGCGCGGGCCTGACGCCTGCGTGTGCGCTGATGGTAGAGGCGGCAGGTCCAGTGCGTCGAATCCGGTAGTTGTGCAGAGGCGAACGAGATCGGCAAGCGACCTCACCTTCATTTTCTCCATCACACGCGCCCTGTGAATCTTGATGGTTTTCTCCGCCGCGCCCAACTCGTCGGCAGCGAGTTTGTTCGGCCGTCGTTTGTTCGGCCGTCCTTTCACCACAAGCGCCATGACCTCCCGTTCGCGCGGCGTCAGTGTCCCGACGCGCTGCTCGATCTCTGCGCGCCATTCGCGCTGTGCGAACAGGTGCCCAGCTTGTTCCAGTGCGCGCGCCGTCGCGCTAAACAGCACGCCTGCATCGACCGGCTTGGTCAGGAAATATGACGCCCCTGCCTTCATCACTTCGACCGCTGTATTCATGTCTCCGTGCGCGGAGATGAAGACGATCGGCACGATGCCATTGAGCCGCTGCTGCAATTCGATGCCGCTCAGGTCAGGTCAGGTCAGGTCAGGTCAGGTCAGGTAGTTGTAAATCGAGAAGCAGGCTGGCGCACTCGTCAGATCCGCACGCTCCAGGAATGCGCTGGCACTCTCGTATGCCTGCACCGTATAGTCGCTCGATCGCAGCAGGCGGCAAAGCGCGTTGCGAACATGTTCGTCGCCCACGACGAACACGATAGAAGTGGGCGTTCATGATCGGGGTGACCTCGATTGCGTTCAACGTCTCCGGGAGTCGGCTGGATCTGACATTGCCGGTCTGGAATGGCACGGCCCGTCGAAGGGCCGCGTCGCCGAATGGGAAATGTTCATTCAGGAAGCGCGCTCGAGCGGAAGAAGTTCCGCGTATCGGCATCGGGCTCGCCGAAATACTTTGCATACAACGCGTAGAACTCCGTGGAGACGTAGAGCCGGCTCAGCGTCCGGTCGACGAGGAGGCGCAGAGTGTCGTCTTCGCGAGCCATCGCGATTGCCACGGGGAGATACGTGAAATGACGATCGAGCACGATGAGATCACCCGACGCAGGATTTCCACTCATCGCCGCCAACAACAACGTGCGCTCCGCGAAGAAGACACTTGACTGGCGATTGACGACTCGCTGCACCCCAGCCTGCACACTGGAAACGGGAACGACAGTTGCCGGGATCTCGAGTTGCGTGAGTTGGCCGGCAAGCCAACGTTCCGAGGACCCGCCCTTCAATACGGAAAAGGTCTCCCGCGACAGGAGTTGCGCCGGCGACGCGCGCCAGAGCGGGTGGGAAGGACCGTGGCCGGAGAGCATCTCCTTGAGACCCGCCGGCGCATCCGTGCGCAGTACCGCACCGATGCCGCCCTCATAGACCGGAATCGAGAACGCCTTCCCCTGCCTTCCGGCCAGGGTATCGACGTCGCCGCACAGCAGGTCGATCTGGTGTTGCTGCACGGCGCGCGTGCGGTCGTCAAACTTGATGGCCACCCAGTTGACCTTCAGCGCGGAAAGCCCCAGGTCGCTCCTGATCTGCGCGGCGATCTTCTCGCACAGCCCGACTGTGTAGCCCGTCACGTGGCCGGCGTTGTCGGCAAACGCGAACGGCCTTGAGTTTTCGAGATAGCCCAGGTTGACGGTGCCCGACTGCTTGATCCGCTGCAGGGTCCCGACCGGAGCCGGATTGTCGGCCCGGGCGGGCCGCGGAACCAGCCCGGCAAACACGACCATGGCGATGATCATGGCAGTTGCCGCAGTGGGGGCCGCGCGACCAGCCGTCGTCCGCGAGGTGCGCGCCGCCACTAAGCCGTAGATCGCATAGCCCACCGCCATGACGAGCATTCCGCCTAGCACCGCGTCCTTGCCCGACGCATAGATCGCGTACACCGAGTAAGCGATCGCAATCACCGCCACGGTAGCGTTAATTTTGTACGTGCCGGCCACTGTGCCCGCATTGCGCATCATGACAAACAGCGCCGACAGCGAAATGATATACGGCAGCACGTTGGTGACGACGGCGAGGTTGACGAGCGCCGCGAACTGGTCGCTCAGGTTCGGCGAAATCGTCGACAACGCCATCAGCGATTGCACGATGCCCATGATGACCATGCCAGTAATCGGCGGACCCGCGCCCGTGGCCTTGCTGAAAATTGACGGGAACATGTTGCTGTCCGCGGCATCCTTGGCGGTCTGGGCCAGCGTGAACTGCCAACCGAGCAGGGACCCGACGCACGCCATCGCCGCGAGCGCCATCACGATCTGGCCGATCGCCGGACTGAACATGTGCGCAAAGGCGAGCCCGAACGGCCCGGTGGACCTGGCAAGGTCGGCATTGGGCACGATCCCCTGGATCACGGCAGTCGAGAGTACATAGATCACTGCGGCGCCCAGCGTGCCGAACATGCAGGCGAGCGGGACGTCGCGCTTCGGATTCTCGACGGCCGATGAGTTCTGCACCGCGGACTCCATGCCGAGAAACGCCCATAGCGTGAGCGAGATGCTCGAGCCCATGCCCTCAACGAGACGAAGTCCCTGCGGGTTCCACGCGGCCGCAAACGTCGATCCGTGGAACCAGAACCAGCCGAAGAACGACATGAAACCGACCGGCAGGATGACGCCCCAGACGGTCACCGATCCTATTCGCCCGGTAATCTTCGGTCCGCCGAAGTTCGCGGCGGTGGTCACCCATAACAGGCCGATCACGCCGAGGCACGTGGCAACGGGAGACGACGTGAGAAAGGGAAAGAATGCGGCGAGATAGCCGAGCGCCGAGCTCGCGACGGCAACGTTCGCGATGGCGATCGACAGGAAGTACAAAAAGAACACCTGAAAGTACCCGTCCTTTCCGTAGACATCTTCGGCGTACGCCGCCATCCCGCCCGCACGCTGGTTAAGTAGCCCGGCCTCGGCGAAGCCATAGGCAATCGCCAGCGATCCGATTGCCGTCACCAGCCAAGAAAGCAGCGAGATCGCGCCCACTTTCGCCATGTTGGTTGGCAGCATGATGATGCCGGAACCCATCATGTTCACTGTGACGATGAACGTCAGCTGGACGACGTTCATCTTCCTGGATTGGTCAGCCATGGTTCACCCTCCTGGATGCCCAGCACCTGATACGGCCTATTCCTGGACCACGTGTGTGTACACGTGCCGGTCGACGATCGCGACCACCTTCAGCAGCTTGTGGACCGGGATCGGAATGGTCAGAGCTTTGGAGCGCGTGATCATCAACCACACTCCTTCCCGCTATTACTAGTTCATTCAAGCATCGCATGACGCAACGTGATTGATCTGCGTCAGTGCCATCCTTTCATTTTTGACGGTATGGAAGACTTAAATATGCAAGCGCGCAGGGGAAAGAACGGCTTCGCTCTAACACGCGGGCCGCCCAATGCGGCCTCGCTCCCAAAGCACTGGTTAGAGGCGGTCCGAGAGCCTTCTGGCACACACGTCTGGCAGTGGCTAAAGGTATGGGCCGGGGACTGCGCTGCGTTACGCGCGCCCGCGGCCTTCGGCACCAGCGCCCGACACGCAAATGTTTGAAAGGCCGATGACGCCAGTCGACTGAACGGGACGAGCGGCAGTTGCACCTTGAAAGCGTTCGTTGCGGTGGCGCGAGTCCGAACGACGGCTCAGGGTTGGGTAGCGACCACTGCTTCCACGGCGAGACGGCACACTTGATCTTCCTTCAACTGGAAGGAGATCATCATGGAAACGCAGAATGGTCGCGCAGGCAACCGTGTGCCGTGGAACAAGGGCAAACTCACCGGCCAGAAGCCGCCGTTGAAGCTTCCGGAAATCTGGGCGATTCGCACCCGGCTCCAGATGTCTTCGAACATTCGCGAGCTGGCTATGTTCAATCTCGCAATTGATAGCAAACTTCAGGCATGCGATCTGACGCGACTGCAGGTGCAAGACGTCTGCCAAGGCGCACACGTCGGATCGCGGGCAATGGTGATGCAGCAGAAGACGCAACGGCCGGTTCAGTGCGAGATCACCGAGCAGACTCGTCAGAGCCTTGAGGCGTGGATTCGGGCGCGGGGATTGAAGTCTACCGACTATCTATTCCCAAGCCGATTGCGTGCGTCGCCGCATTTGTCGACACGACAATATGCCCGGGTGGTTCATCGGTGGATCGCATCGATCGGACTCGACGATACTGCGTACGGCACCCACACCATGCGACGCACCAAGGCTTCGTTGAGCTACCGGCGGACGAAGAACCGTCGAGCGGTGCAACTGCTGCTCGGACATACCAAGCTGGAAAGTACAGTGCGCTACCTCGGCATTGAAGTCGAAGACGCCCTCGAGATGGCGGAGCAGACCGAGGTCTGACGGCGACATGGCCAGCGAGCGGACGATGGCAGGCATCGAATAACCCTTAACGGTATGACCCATTCGGTTTTGCGCCGGAGCGACGCCCCCCTCTACGCAACCGACTGCACCTGCCAACGCGATTCACGTCCTGCCCACACCGTGAGGTTCACCATGCGACTTTTGACATTCCAGATCGAATGTGACATCAGAGTCGACTAATTCCGCCCGACGCGGAGCCGATCAATCAAGTCGTTGGTGACCCTGCGAGCTGTCGATAAATCGCGTCGCAACCGTTCGGACGCAACGATGCCCAATGGAACGACAATGACGAACACAACGCATCCCAAACCCGTAAGCATCTCTGCTATCGTCCGATTTGGCAGCGTACCGTTATGCGGCAGCCTGTGGCGGAGCCACCCGAATGCAGGTTCAATCCCAACGTCGAAAGTCATCGCCAGAACCAAGGTCAAAGCGACGTGCAATGCCAGCTGCATTTCGAGGAAAACCGTGCCTTCGTCATTTCCCTCGTGAACGAGCACTACGATCCGACCAGCGATCGCAAGCGTAGCTAACGCTAGAACGCAAAAGCAGCTCAATTCGAACATCGTGATTTTATCGTCTCAGGTTTTCCGTGCTTCACGCATGGGCAATCGGACAAGTTCGACATGGGGTGTCTACCAGAACGAGAACGGCGTCCTGCGCGTCAGGTCTTTCAACCCGTAACGCAGGACGCCGTTGCCCAGGGAGCCCGTTGCCGGGCGACTCAGTATTCAGTGCTACAGAGCGAATCGCCATTGAATCGCCCTGACGCAAGGCGATGCAATTGCCATGCCAGTTCGTTCGGCCCATCACAGGCGCGGATATCGATACACACTGCCGGGGCGCAGCACAGTTCTGGTGCGGGACAGCACCTGGCAGGATCACGCTGCCTACAGCACTGTGCCCGGCGGCGGCTCTGATAGATTGGTGCTTTGATATGTTGCGGAGCACATCGCACGTTCGCGTCACAAACGCGCCTGAAGAAGTACGTAGGTACACCGTTAACCGGCTGGTTAGTGCTCGCTTGCTGCTAGATTCTGGCCAGACGCAAGTTGTGTCCGGCCAGAATGTACTCAGGCAGCGAGTATCCGCGGAGTCAACGGCGACCCGCGTGCAAACCAACGTTCCGATTCCTGTCAGGCAAAGGCGCCACCCGGTTCCGCTTAAAACGCGGACCGGGTGGCGCCTTTTTCGTTTTCGGGTCCTCCTCGGCGAAGATCGTTGAAATCATCACCGTCATCGAAGGGATCGCCTTCCAGACCAACATCGTCGCGCTCAATGCGGCCGTCGAAGCGGCTCGCGCCGGGGAGCAGGGCAAGGGCTTCGCCGTGGTCGCCAGCGAAGTGCGCAGTCTCGCGCAGCGTTCTGCAACTGCCGCCCGGGAAATCAGGGAAGTCATCAGCGAATCGGTCAAGCAAATAGAGGCGGGGGATAGCCTGGTGCGGCAGGCCGGTAATACGATGGACAAAATCGTCGCAAGCGTACAGCGCGTAAATGCCATCATTGCCGAAATCACGACAGCGGGCCATGCCCAGAGTGTCGGTATCCAGCAGATTAACCAGGCCATCTTTCAGATGGACCAGGTAACCCAGCGGAATGCCGCGCTGGTTGAGCAGGCAGCTGCCGCCGCCAGCTCTCTACAGGAGCAGGCCGGGCACCTTGTTCAGCAGGTGGATGCTTTCAGGCTGGAATGAGTACGGTTCGCTTGCGCCCTGACCTCCCTGCCGGTCATCTGCCCTCCGCAACGGGGGCGCGTGGCCACGCCGTTCGCCGCACTTTGCGCCTTTCTCCGGGGTGCACCCGGTCGATCACGAAGCTGATGACAAACATCGCGAACAGGCCGGTCCGGGCTCGTTTCTCGAAGGTCAATCCTCGGTCGGCAGGGCGCGGCGTACCCATGCAAACCCAGTCCAACCGCCCTGGCAGGTACCACCGCGGAATCGTCTCCGTGCCCGCAAACGCAGCTCCTGGCAGTCGACCTGCCATGCCCTCAGCCAGTGCGTATGCACGCCCAAATCCGTGCCATTCCACAAGCCGGCTGCCCCATTGGCGTGATGACAACGTTTGCCTTCGGCATCCAATGCGCCGATGCAAACAGGCCCAAAGCTTGCGTAACCGTCAGACCAGGCAACGCCCTTATGGAACCAGCCCATGTCGAATCCGCAAGCTATCGTCGACCTCACGCATGAAGTCAAGCGCCTCGCAACGAGCAAGATCAGCGACATCAACGACATCAATCGCGAGACCACGTTTCTCGCCCTGAATGCACTCATCGAAGCGGCGCGCGCAGGCAACGCGGGCAAAGGCTTCGCGGTCGTCGCGAATCAGGTCAAACATGTCTCCAGACGCATTTCGGCAATCACCACAGATCTGAACAAGGACCTCGCCGGCTCGCTGTCCACGCTTACCCAGCTCGGCGACAGCATGATCGAACGCCTGCGCTCCCACGACGGCCAGCGTTGTGCCGATCTTGCGCTCAACATGATTGATGTCATCGACCGCAACCTCTATGAACGCTCGTGCGACGTGCGCTGGTGGGCAACCGACTCGGCCGTCGTGGATTGTCTCGCCAGCAACGACGCCTCTTCGGCGAAGCATGCCGGCGAACGGCTTTCGGTGATCCTCGACAGCTATACGGTTTACCGTGACCTATGGGTAGTCGACGAACGCGGCTTCATCGTCACGAACGGCCGGCCTGGCCTGTATTCCGTGCGCGGGCAGAACGTGGCGGGAGCGGCCTGGTTCAAGGCCGCGATGAAAACCAGGTCGGGCGCGGACTACGTCGCATGCGACGTCGAGGCCCTCGCCCTGATGCATCATGCGCAAGTGGCGACCTACTCGACCGCGATCCGCGAGGGCGGTCGCGCGAACGGCCGCGTGCTGGGCGCCCTCGTTATTTTCTTCGACTGGGCACCGCAAGCCGGCGCTGTCGTGAAGGGCGTACGCCTGAGCGACGAGGAATGGACACGCACGCGCTGCATGATTGTCGATTCGGCGTTTCGCGTGATCGCCGCCTCGGACGGGCAAGGACTCCTGACCGAGCGCTTCCGCCTGCAGACCGACGGCAGGCAGGCAGGCTTTTATCGGGCAGTAGACGGAACGATTGTCTCGTTCGCCGCGACGCCAGGCTACGAGACGTATGGCGGGTTGGGCTGGTATGGCGTGATTTGCCAGAAGGCTGCGTAAGACCGGGCTACTCCTCGGCATTGTTTGCGCCGGCCAGTCATTCCGCTGCGCTGTGAGCTCGCAATCGTGCTTCATTTTCGCGTGATGGCAAACCGGTGTGCTCAATGCAGACGCGCCATTCGTCGCGCTTCTCGCGGTCTCCAGACTCGACGGCGCGAACGGGCCATACGTATCCCTGCGGAGTCCCGCAATCGGGACCAACCGCTTTCGCCATCAATGTTCACGTCATTCAAGTCGCCGGACGGCGCATCGAGGCGCTGCATCACGGCCTGCAAACCAGGCTTTCGCCCAGCCGGCACGAAGACACGGGTAAGTTCGAGAAAGATGCGTCTGAGCATGGGCTGCTTCCGGAATGACCGCCGATCCGGACGCCATTGCCCGATACATGTCTGATCTGTCCGCTGCGATGCATTCGCATGAAACCAGCGTCGATGCTGGCTTCCGCCGGACATAGGACGTGCCGGGGTACTGTCAGGTCACGAGAGTGGCCACGCCCGGCAACTGCCGTCAGGGCAAATTCTCCCTGGAAAAAATCCGGGCGACAAGCCCCTTCAGTAAATCTCTTTCGCGATCAATTCCGCCATCCCCCTGGCGCGATGAATCGTGTGCAAGCTGCGCGGTGCGCGTTTGCGCCGCTCGTCGAGCAGGCGCGCGCATGAACATCCCCTTCGCGTTTGATCTTCGTATCCTTTCGCCGGCCCTGAAAAGGCGCCTGGGCGAGGCAGCCGGCAGGCAGCTTTAATCAACCCATCCAGAGCGAGCAGCATCGGAGCCCGGCGACGCTCTATGCTGGCGCTTCGGTACGGCGGCGCGGGCCGCCATCCCAGATATCCGGTTTCGCCGGCTCCATGTCCGGGAGAATCCGGATGATGCCATCTGTTACCGTTCTGGCGCCCTCACCAAGGCCAGCGCATCGAGTTCATCAGTCTCTGGCGCCACCACGACGCGATTGCGGCCTGCCGCTTTCGCCATGTAAAGCGCCGCGTCTGCCCGCACTATTGCACTCTCCAGCGTATCGCCAGGCACGATTGCGCTGACCCCGGCGCTGAACGTGCAGCGCACGCCATCGTCAGGCGATCGTTCGACAGCAAGCCGAAGCGCGTTGGCCAATCGCGCGGCGTCGGCTTTGCGGGTATCTGCAAACAAGATCGCGAACTCCTCGCCGCCCAGCCGTCCCAAAAGATCGCACGATCGCAACTCGCGGGACACCACCGATGCGACGCGCGCAAGAACGCGATCACCGACTGCATGGCCAAAGCCGTCGTTGACGGCCTTGAAATTGTCGACGTCGAGAATCGCGATGGACAACGGCCTGGTCTTTTCCTGCGCCTCGGAAAGCAGCAGGTTCGCCCTGGACATGAACGCGCGCCGCATGAGTACGCCCGTCAGCTCGTCGATGGTCGCGAGCTTTTCCATCCTCAGGGCGAGCTGATCGTGCGCGAGCATCACCATGCCGATCGACATGCACGGTAACGTGACGACCGCCAGTCCGAGCAGCAGAACGTTCCAGAGCGACAGTTGCAGGAATGTGGTCGGCGGCATGACGCCGGTCGCTGACGCGACTACCCGCGCGATGTGCACCAACGCGCCGAGGTAAGCTGATGCAGCCAGGAATCGATGTGCGTAGCGCGTGCCGTCCCGCGGCGCGTGACGCAGAGCCAACGTGCCCACGGTGATGCGTCCATACGCAAACACGATGGATGCGAGCGTGACCCTTGCATGGGGATCAGGCGATACGTACGTAAAATACGCCAGCGTCACCACGACGACCACGGCCACAACGGATTCGTCGCGACGTACAGGGCTGAGGCCGAAAAACTGGCGCATGCCCTGAACAAGCAGCATCACGGCGCCCAGCGTTATGAGCAGGATGCTCATGATTGCGCCAGGACCAGGCTGATTGCCGACGAGCAACACCCATGACGATGCCGCGGCCAATAGCGCGTAAGCGAAGCACCAGCGGCCAACTCCCGCCACGGTTGTCCGAAGCAGCGAACCCAGAATGGCGACGCTCATCAGGCAAGATACGATCAAGATCCCGAACAAATCGACGGCGCTGAGCATGAAATTGGGCTGGCAACGAAAAAGAGCGGCCTGGAATGAGGAGGCCGCCAGTCAATAATTGAAAGCAGAACGCAAACAACAGGAGTTGCATAACGCTGGCACGCGTCGAGTGCGTATCGTATCCCAGCTGGGGATGGGTGAATACATGCGGATATCGAAGGAAACCGGGGGGCGGCCCCATTCGTCGGGTAAGGTGCGGTCCGCTCAAAACATGATGATCGCCATGGTGCTAGTCGCTACGTATAGACAGCCGAATTCCCCGACGTGATGCGGGAGGGTGTTTGCGGCATGGCGAAGTAGAGCTTGCTTTGACTTCCAATCTAAAGCCCTCCTAAAGGACGAGCTTTCACGCGCATTCCGATCAACACGCGCATAACATGCGACAACTCACCGCATGTTATGCGCCGCACGTCGACCGGCCTCCGGTTGACGCGCACCCCACACCAAGAACGATCTCATCTACGTCGTCGATCGGCGGCGACTGCAGCCACCCCGATACCGCTTCTCCGTGGTAGAGCAGGCGAATCCTGGCGGGCGGCATGACGGTGCCTCGAATCCGCGTCAAACGGAAGCGATCGCTTGACGTCATTTTCTACGCGGGGGTGGCGCCGAGAGTAATGGCTTGAGCGTCAGGATCACCAAACGGGGAGCATGGCCGATGCGCTCGCACCCAGCGCTCGAAGTCGCGAGATGCGAGCGGCCGCGAGAACAGAAAGCCTTGATACCGATGGCACCCGTGCGTGCGCAAAAATTCGCGTTGGGCATGCGTTTCCACGCCTTCGGCGGTCACGGTGAGATTCAGGATCCTGCCGATGTGAATCAGCGTTTGCGTCAGCGATTCTGCCATTGCGTCCCTGCCGATGCCCTGCACGAAGCTTTTGTCGATTTTCAGTTCCTTGACGGCGAACCGGTGGAGGTAGCTCAGGGACGAGTAGCCCGTGCCGAAATCGTCGATCGACAAGGCGATGCCTGAGGCATGGATGGCATCGAGCGACTTGCGAATGTCGGTGACCGATTCATCGAACAGGACCCGCTCGGTCATTTCGAGCGTCAGATCTGCGGCAACGAGGCCATGAGACCGAAGCGTATCGATGACGAAGCCGGGGTAGTCCGGGCGCTTGAAGTCGGCGGCGCAAATGTTCACCGACATGTTCGGTACATCAAGGCCCCTGGCTCGCCACGCTGCAAGTTGCCTGCAGGCCTCACCCAGCACCCAGGCATCCATCTCCGCGATCAGGCCGCTTTCCTCAGCGATGGCGATGAAGCGATCCGGCGCAACGCTGCCCTGCCCGTCGTTGTCCCACCGCACGAGCGCCTCCACACCACATAGCACGCCTGCGGCATCGACCTTGGGCTGGTAGGCGACACTCAGGGCGTTCCCTCGCAATGCCCGCTGCAGCGCGATTTCCAGCTCGAGCTGCTCCTTCGCCTGACGCTCGTACTCGGGAGCATAGAACCGCACCTGATTGCGCCCTGCACTCTTGGCCTGGTACATTGCGAGATCGGCGTTGCGCAGCAGGATGCCCGTTTCTTCCCCGTCGTGCGGCGAGAGTGCGATGCCGATGCTGGCGCTGATCGTGATGCGCGTGTCCTGCTTCGAGTTGATGAGGATGGGTTGGTACACGGCCTGCAGAATGCGCCCGGCAACATGTTTGGCTTTCAGTACATCGCACTCCTGCAGAACGGCGAGAAACTCGTCTCCGCCAAGACGGCCAATTACGTCTCCAGTCTGGATCTGGCTCTGAAGCCGTCGTGCGATTTCACTCAGAACCTCATCGCCGACAGCATGACCCTGGGTGTCGTTCACGCGCTTGAAACGGTCCAGATCGATGAACAGTACCGCGAGCGTCGACCCGTTCCGGTTGGCGTTCGTCAGCATCCGGAGCGCTTCTCTTTGAAGCTGCACCCGGTTGGGCAGGCCCGTTAGCGAATCGAACCACGCAAGTCGCCGCAAGCGGACCTCCATGGCCAGCCTCTTGCGCAATTGCCTGCTGAACATCAGTGACAACAGGATGAGAAGCGCATCGAGGATGACGGTAACGATACCGACTGTAATCGCTCGCTTGCGCCATCCTGCGAAGATATCGTCCGTCGCAAAGCCCACGACGACGACGAGCGGATAGCTTCCGATCCGCCGGAAAGAATACAGGCGCTCGATGTGATCGAGCACAGCGATATCGATGTAGGTGCCGTGATCGGCTCGCACGAGCGGCTCGAACGAGTGACCGCCCGCGAGAGACTTGCCGATGTCACCCTCGTGAAACGGTTGGCGCATGAGAATCGTCCCGTCCGTGCGCAGCAACGTAATCGTGTCGTGCCGACCGAGTATCGAGTCTTCGAAAAGGTGCCGGAAATAGCTGAGCCGCAGCGTTCCAGCGACGATGCCCGCGAAATGGCCGTTCTTGTCCTCAAGCCGCCGGCTTAGCGCGATCTGCGGCAGTCTGGGTTCGGCGGCGTACGGCAGGAAAGGTGCGCTGATGTAGAGGTCGGCATTCGCCTGCAGCCGCTGAATCTGGAAGTAATCGCGGTCGCTGACGTTGAGCGCGCGCGGCTGAATCGAACGCGAGTCGAGTACGAGCTTGCCTGTCGCGTCCGTCGCGAAGAGGGCACCCAGTTCCGTCGCATTGGGCGCCGAGCCGAATGCGACGAGCTGCCGGAGCTCCGGGGGAAGCCGTACGATGCCGGGAGTCTCGGCACTTGTCGCGACGTCGCGCATGGCGAGCTGGTAGATATCCAGATTGCGCTCGATCTCCTTTTGCAGCGAGATCGCGAGGTTCTGCGCCGCAACGCGCGCCTGCGTCATTGCGTCGAGCCTCATTTCGTAAAGGGAGGCGACCGTGACGCCCGTGGTCGCGAGCGTGATTCCAATCCCCGCGTAGATAAACAGCGCCGGCCTGGTAAAAAACGAGCTTGACAATCGAATCATGGTCTTCCGAAATGCTCGGGAAAGCCGGGCGTAAGCAACTGGGCCCCAGGCACCTTATGGCCCCGGTCGACTCAGATCCACTGAATTGTACGAAACCAGGCAGGCAGGATGAACAACAGGAGAGGCAAAGGACATGCCTTGGCCCAATTCATCCGGGCGGAGCCTCCGTTGATATATCGACGCAAACGGGTAAAACTTTATGCTCCTCGCAAGGGGGGGCCGCCCAACGGCTGGCACATGACGGGTATTTGCGTGCGATGCGGCGAGCCCGTTGAATTCGGGCGGCTGCATCGGTATGCTTCCACCCAGGAGGACCAGGATAAACCGGAATGCGTTACCGAAGGAAAATAGCACCATGCGACTGCGCCGCATCACCGCACGACGCTCTTCTGTCCATGGCAAGGGACTATTTGCGCTGCAGCCCATCGCCGCGGGCGAGCGGCTCATCGAATACAAGGGAGAGGTGACGAGCTGGCGCCGCGCCGCCGCACGTCAGCAGTCCGGGAACGGGCACACCTTTGTTTTCGGTCTCTCCGACGGCCGTGTGATCGATGGCAGCCGCGGCGGCAACAGCGCGCGCTTCCTGAACCATGCATGCACGCCGAACTGCGAAGCAATCGAAGCCGGCGATCGGGTTTTTATTCATGCGGTCACCGCCATCAGGCCCGGTGACGAACTCTTCATCGACTACAGCCTCGTCGTCGATGGCGATGTCACTGCAGACGTCCGAAAAATGTACGCGTGTCATTGCGGCGGCTCGGCCTGCCGGCAATCGATGATCGGGGAGACATCGACTGCGTCGTGAACGGCCGGACGAACGTCCCAAGTCACCCGCGAATGTTCGCTCTGCGCTTTCCTTGCGGCGTGACACGCGACCAGACTATCGGCGAACGCCGCTGTCGACACTGAACCGGCCTTCGAAGATGATAAGGGCTTTGCCGGACTGTCATCACGTGCACCCACTACAACGAAGGCTTGCCGCCAGACAACCGGGACCAGTCATGCACCACATCTCGATCACGCGAGCGTGGCAACGAAGAGCAAGGTCGATCCGGATCGCTGTCTGCACCGCGCTCCTGCTGCCCCCACTCGCCCTCGCTGCCCAGGACGAAAACCCGGGTATTGCCTTTTCCACGATCGCGCCCGGTGGACCGCTGCCGGCGGGCTGGAAGAACCTCCCGGTCGTTCACGGCAAGCCGATGACGCAATACACGCTTGTTCACGACGGCAACACAACGGTCCTTCAGGCAGACGCGAACCGTTCCGCTTCGGCTCTGATGCATGAAGGCAATATCGATCTGACGAAAACCCCAGTCGTGGCATGGCGCTGGAAAGCAGAAAAGCCGATCGAGGGCGCCGACAATCGTGTTGGATCGAAGGAAGACGCGCCTGCGCGACTGGTGTTTACATTTGATGGCGACATAAGCAAGCTGTCGTTTTTCGATCGGACGAGCATGGCAGTGGCAAAGCGCCTGGGTGGCCAGGACCTGCCCTACGCGACACTGATGTACATCTGGTCGACCTCGGCCGCGCGAGGCAGTGTCATTGCCAATCCTCACACGGGCCGTGTTCAGATGATTGTCGTCGCCGGTCAGCCCGGCGATGCAGGCCAGTGGCAAACCCTCCGGCGCAATATCGTGCAGGACTATGAGAAAGTCTTTCACGAACCGCCGGGACGGATCACCGGCTACGGCCTGCTGACCGACACCGACAATACCGGTACTACGACAAGGGCATGGTATGGAGACATCCAGTTTCTGCCTGGGCCGTAAGTCATTGGAATTTCCCTGCTAGTCAAGCCTCATGATGCCCATGTGCATGGCCGTGTCGGCGCACATGACGACCAGCCTGTCGTGGGATATGCCCTCGGTCAACCGTTGGTTCAGTACCTCGTCGAAGGCTCCGGCGCACTCGGAAACTGCGCTCATCGCGTCCCCTTCCGTCCGGTTATAGGCGTCGGCGATGAGCCATCGCGCGCGGCATTTGGCGGCAGCGATGGTTTCCTGCGCAGACGCGTCGGGACCCGCGCCCCGACATTCCGGAACAGGGACCGGCTGGAACGCCAGCGATAGAGTGGGGATCAGAAAGGCAGCAGCGGCAATGTATCGACGGCACATGGCACCTCCTTTCGTGAGGATCTTCGTACCGACATGACCCGGTGGTCGCGAACTCGAGCCGCGAGCGACTCACATCCGCTCATTTGGGACGGTAAGTCAGTTAGTAATCTATCACCTCCGTCACGCGGCGTCAGGTAGCAGTCTACCCACTCATCGCCTTTTCCGCTTCCTCACCTTCGCACTCAGCGTCTGAACCACCTTGCCGGGAACCGTGTCGGAGACGGGACCCATCGTCCGGTTGTCGATGGCGCCCGTGCCGCCCTTTTTCACCCTCTTCCAAAGTGAAGCTCCCCTCCTGCCGATACCTACGATCGAGGATTGTTCTGTGTCAGCCGCCTGTAGTTATTCGAAATCTACCGGAAATCCAATGCCAGGGCACTGTACGCCCGAAGCCTTATCGATCAAGCGGCAAACGGCAATGCTGGAGGAATCCGATCCGCTCCTGCAACGGGCGACCTGAGGTCGACAGATGATCTGCGACGCGCGATAGTGCGATACAGCAGCTTATTGGGTTGGAGTACTGATCGAATCGTGACGGGTTTCCATGCCGCGCAAACCGGCCTTTCGGGTCAATGAGGTTTGGACGTATCGTGTGCGTGCCATACGCCGTGTCGTCGAGCCCGATGGACGCGACCCACCGGTGGACTATCCGCGAATACTGCCTCGTCGAGATATGCGGAGACGCATGCACACGACTCGGAAGGAGATAGTCGCCTGGCTTCAACCGCCGAGCTTTTATCCAGGCTTCGATGCTCTGACGGGTCTGTTCTGTGATCGGCAAAGAGGTCGACGACGCCCTTGAGATGGCGGAACAAACTGAAGTTTGACAGCGAGTTGACCGGTGAGCGGTCGCTTGCCGGCTGCGGATTCAACCGGTCGATGCAACGGATAGATGGAATCGTTCAGCTTCGGTCCGTTACTACCGTTGATAGAACTCTATCGATCGTTCGCATGAAATAGCGCTCGAAGATAGAGAGAAAGTAGCCGCATATAACCGTAACAGCGACTCCCAGCGCAGCGATTGCCAGGCAAATTCTCACGTCATCGAGATTCCGGCCGAATTGTTCAATCATGAAAGAAGAAAGCGTGCAGAACACGACGAGCTGCATCAAGTAAATCGGGAAGGAAACCGTTCCTAAAAATCTCGATAACGTATTTCTGAAAAAACGGCATGCATCAATGCTTAAGTATGCGCCCACGACGAAGATTGCTGCCATGATGAATTGCTTATTATTTTCGACAAGCGATAGCGTAAGTTGCTTCAAGCCGGAGCCAGTAGTTATCGGCGCGTAGTTGATGAAATAGACATCGATCAAATACGCAATCAGAATGAGAAGAGGCGCCCCCACTCTCGTTGTCACTCTATTTCTAGTCCTGTCGAATCCACCCCTCGCCCGGAAGTGGCTCAACAGTGAGCCTATGAAGAACATCGCGAAAAAACGATTGGCGACCATGAAAAACAGAATTATCAATATCAACGCATGCATTGGATATTTTAACCTGTCTTGCACATAGAGATACATGAACACCAAAATCGATCCAACCAACTCGATATGCATCGTCCAAAGAAACGGGTTGAAGTTATTACCGCCATTCCCGAAGTCGAAAACAGTCACGAACGAAAATTTGAAAACCTCGAAATTACCAAATTGAGACGGAAGGAACGTGCCTGGCCACGCTTCGTTGTGTACGATCCTCGCCGCGGGTACATTGTAGGTCACCCCAGCCTTTATCGCGATTATTATTATAAGGGTGGCAATGAATATAGGCACGGCAAGTCTGAAATACCTCTTTAGCACCATTTTGTCAAGAACGCTTTTCTTGCGCGTCACCATAAATGGCGTCGAAAGCGCACCCCCTGATAAAATGAAGAAAATACAAACAGCCAATTTTCCGTCAAAAAAAACCACCAGATTGGATTTATCAACTCAGGATGTATTTTCGAAAACGTCTCTGGTAACGCATGGAAGACTACAACGGCGAGAGCAGCCCAGCCTCGTATCCCGTCTATTTCCTCGATACGCGCACTCCGGGCTGATATTGCATTTTCGGAAATATCGATTTGACGTGATTTTTCTTTATCCGCAAACCCCATTTCCTCGCGCGTCGCGGTTCCAGTCATTTTTTCGGCCCTAGATATAGATAACGAACACGCTCGAAAAACACGCAGATACGCCACTCGAAACCAATACTAGCTTCGAGCCTGGCGCTGATATCCAGCGTTATTCAACCTTACAGTTACCGCTAGCAACACGCGGCGTCAACGAGTCACTTCGGCGACAATTAGCCTACAATCGCGTTTGTCGGTGAAATGTGCGTTGGCCAACACAGTGTCTGTATTCGAGGCAGCGAACAGAAAGTTTGTTGTGCGACGAAGGTATTCCAAGTATCAAGCTGCACTTGAACGACGCGAGCCTCGCCGTGTGCGTCTGCTTACGGAAGACATGGAGGACCGCAACGGGTCGATCTGAGCCGACCGCGTCGGGCAGCGGTCGGCGATGAAGCCGACCTTCGACAACCGCGCGCGAATCGTCGCCGATCCGATCCGGACCGTACATTCGGATGCTTGCTATCTTCCAACGAACCGCGACCGTGAGCGAACCATGGCAAGTCTGTCGGAATCTTGCGTCGCAAAACCTTCCAATGTTCACCGGCTAGTGATCGTCGAGGGCATCATGGGATCGGGCAAGTCAACGACCATGCGGTTCATCGCGAAACACCTGCAAGAAGCAGGGCGACCAGTGGTACATATCCATGAAAGCACCGACCCGCATCCAGTGCGCGCTACGGACGAACTCGAACACTGGTTCGAACCGTGGAGGGACGCAACACCAAAGGATCTCGCGGACCGTGCATTGGCGAGATGGACTGCCTTCGTCGAGCACACGCAATCAAATGCTGAGATCCCGGTATTGGACGGTCAACTTTTTCACGGAGACATGACCCACCTGCTCCCAACTGGCAACGGGCGCCGGCGTCTCCTGGAAAGTCATTGGACTGAACGTTATCGCGATGGCGATCTGGACGGTCGGTGTTTTCGCGTCACTCTACGCCGGTTACTTGAAGCCCGATTTGCGGGTTACATGCGCGAATCTATCGTCAGTTATCAATGGCTTCGCGACCGTGGTATTGGCGGTCGTCATCGACCCGCAAGTAT
>NZ_DATJWR010000130.1:0-3246 GCF_035501035.1 Paraburkholderia sp. | reverse complement strand
CGCTAGTGTCGTGAGTTAGAAGTTCGTTGAATCAACTTCCCGTTCTTTCCGGAATGACGAAGTGCTGGTTAAAGAGTCGCTCGGACTCGCGCAGTCCTTCTTCCGTAAAGATCACGGACTTCGTCTTGTTGACAGGGTCTTCGATGAAGCCTCGTTCATGGAGTCGGTTCAGAACATCCCAGTCGAAACCCTTCCACGCACGGTATCGGTCATGCAGGGTGAGGTAGAGAAGCGCCAGGGAAACTTCATCAATTGCGTCGGTATTGATATTCATGATGCTCCTGCCACAGCCTTGCGGACCCGCACACAAAACCGTTCGAGGCTGGCCAGGATCTCATCCGCCGACTTGCTCCAGACAAACGGTTTGGGGTTCGCGTTATAGACGTCCAGGTAATGACGGATCGCGTCTTCGAGTTGACGTGTCGACCGGTGCGTGCCGCGTCGAAGGTACTTTTCAGTGAGCGCGGCAAACCATCGTTCGACCTGGTTAAGCCACGACGCCGACGTGGGTGTGAAGTGAACATGGAAGCGAGGATGACGAGCGAACCAGGCTTTGATCGAGGGCGTTTTGTGCGTGCCATAGTTGTCCATCACCAGATGCACATCCAGGTAAGACGGCACGCTGGCGTCGATGGTGCGCAGAAAGCGCACGAATTCGCTGCTGCGATGGCGCCGATGTACCTCACCGATCACTTCTCCAGTAGCGATATCCAGCGCCGCGAACAGGGTGGTTGTGCCGTGGCGCATGTAATCGTGGGTGCGTCGCTCAGCGATGCCGGGTGCCAACGGCAATACGGGTTGCGTACGATCGAGCGCCTGAATCTGGCTCTTCTCGTCCACGCACAGCACCATGGCCTTGAGTGGCGGGTCCAGGTAAAGCCCGACGATATCGCGTACCTTGTCGACGAACAACGGATCGCTGGAGAGCTTGAACGTTTCCTGCCGATGCGGCTGCAAGCCAAAAGCACGCCAGATCCGCGTGACCGCCGTTTGCGACAGTTTCATCTCGCGAGCCATCGTGCGCGTGCTCCAGTGAGTCGCTCCGACAGGCACGGACTCGAGCGTCTTCGCAATGAGCGCATCGACCCGCGCGTCATCAATCGTCCTCGGGGCGCCGGGCCGTGGTGCATCGAGCAGTCCGTCCAGACGATGGATGACGAACCGCGCCCGCCACTTCGAAACTGTTTGCTGAGTGACCCGAAGTGTCACCGCAACTGTCTTGTTGTCCATGCCGTCGGCACAGGCCAACACGATGCGCGCCCGCAATGCCAAGGCCTGCGCGGTCTTGCGTCGCATCGTCAGCGCTTGAAGTTCTTCGCGCTCCGATTCGCTCAGCACAAGCTCGCCTTTGGGCCGTCCGCTCATCGCTGCCTCCTCGTATCAAGTGCCACACAGAACACTTTAGTACGTGGTCGGCATCATTCAATGAATTTTCAACTCAGGACACTAGCGGTGTTTGTCAACGTAGTTGTCATGTCACTTCACGCGCACTGCTTTAATTCGACCGGCGGCATCCGCTCCGGATTGAGCCAGACTTCATCCTTCAATTCCCAATTGCGAGTCGAGCGGGACCAACGCTGCGGATTGCGTGCCTTTGCCTGCGCGTAGACCGCTTCCCGTTGTGCCAGCACCGCAGTGGCGACGCCGCTATGACGCTGCGCCGGCGTGACGAATTTCAGGCCGCTGTGTTTATGCTCGTGGTTGTACCAACGCACAAACTGCTGCGTCCAGGCGCGCGCCTCTTCAAGACTCGCGAATGCCTTGCGCGGATAGTCGGGTCGATACTTGCACGTGCGAAACAGCGCCTCGGCGTACGGGTTGTCGTTGCTCACGCGCGGTCGGCTAAACGAGGCCATCACGCCCAGGTTTTCGAGTGTGGCGAGCATCGTCGCGCCCTTCATCGCGCTGCCATTGTCCGAATGCAGCACCAGCGGACGTCCCGCGAGGCCCTCTGCGAGACTCGCACGCCGCATCAGCAACGCAGCAAGTTCAGCAGACTCCACTTCCTGCACTTCGTGACCCACGATCTTGCGGCTGAACACATCGAGCATCATGTACCAGTAGTAGTACTTGCCTTTGATCGCCGCAGGCAGCCACGTAATGTCCCACGACCAGACCTGATTCGGCTCCGTCGCACAATGGCTGGTGACCACGCGCGTCGAGGGCTGGCGTGCACGACCCCGGTGATGCTGCTGCGAGGCGCTTCGCAGCACACGGTAAAAGCTCGATTCCGACGCGAGGTACACGCCGCGGTCGGCCAGGCTCGGCACGATCTGGCTGGGCGGCAAGCTGGCGAACTCAGCGCTATTGGCCACCTCCAGAATCTGTTGCCGTTCGGCCTCGCTCAGCCTGTTGCGCGGCGCCGGCCGCTCGATCATGGTCCGACCATCAGCGCGCACCGCCTCGCCATCACGGACCCAGCGCTGGAAGGTGCGCAGGCTCAGGCCCAGCTCCTTGCAAGCGTTCTCCAACCGGCAGCCCGACTGGACTGCCTCGCGAATCAACGATATACACAACAGGCGATCCGGGACGTTGATCAGTCGTCCTCTTTGTCCCCCCAGACCGCCTGGGCTTTTTTTCTGAGAATCAGCAGCGCCGCCGCTTCCGCCAGGGCCTTCTCCTTGCGCTGCAATTCCTTCTCGAGCTGCTTGATGCGCTGCTTGTCCTCTTTGGACTGGTGGCGCTGCTCGCGCGCCTGCTCGGCAGCATTCGCGTTGGCGGCCTGACAGGCAGCCCGCCACGCAGCGATCTGTTCGGGGTATAGACCTTTGCGACGACAATACTCGGCCAGCTCCGCTGCGTTGAGCGCGGCGGCTTCCAGCACTACGGCAAACTTGTCTTCCGAAGACCATCCTTCGGGGTTCTTCCCGTCGCCCGGCACTGCCACCCCTCGTCCTTTCGCCTGTCGGCGCCACGTGTACAACGTCTGTTCGGTAATCCCCGTTTCTCGTGCTAGCGCCGACACCGGCGCATTCTCCGGCGGCATCATGCGACGCACGAGGGCTTCTTTTCTTTCTTCTGGGTAGGCTTTCATTCATCCCGATTCTACCGCCCCCGAACCATGTCTAAGAATCAAACAACATGACATCTATTCTGACGCCGGGGGGTAGCAAACTCGATCTCGACGCTAATGATCTTCATCGAGCCTCCTAACGGCGCTCATGATCGAGCCCGTTGGCAAGGCGCAGCGAGTCTGACGGCGTTATCGCCGCCGCCCGAGAGATCGGAGCGCCCACGGCGGGTGCG
>NZ_DATJWR010000129.1:0-3523 GCF_035501035.1 Paraburkholderia sp. | reverse complement strand
TGACCATTTCCGGTGTGGGAGCGATGCTCGTATTTTTAGCCATCAATGGAAACTGAGAATTTGACGCAGTTGACCTATGACTGTTTCGCGGGGCATTTGAGTCGGTGAGCTTTCATTGCCCTGAACGGCTCTTGAGGGTCGTTAAGACCCATTCGACAGTGATGAGGGCCGCCATTCGTCGACGCCGGTTTGCATGACATGTGCAAAAATCATTCTGACCTGGTCCAAAGCGTTGTCCTTGCCACCTATGGAAACTGCCGAACTTGAACCGCAGGTGCTCGCCAATCGCCTCGGCGTGGAGTTTTGCCTCGTACGCCAGAACAGCACGATCGGATGCGTTATCACGATCGCGGCGCTGGAAGCGTATTTCTGGCTCGAGCCACGCGCCAGCGACGCCCGCATCCTCAAAACCTTTCGCGATGGCTACAGCCGCATCCGCGCAATAGCCGAACGGAAGGTGCTCGCCCATCCCGCGACTCGCCTCGAACTGACGCCGGCAGATTTCGCGCGCCACTGAGGCCTCTGCCCGTTGGGATGCTGGCCACTGCACTTGATTAGGTACGATGCTGGTCCAATTCCCCCAAAGGCCCGCTGCATCATTCGCAGAAGCTTCCTGACAGCTACAATGGCACCGATGGCTTCACTGGAGCTGGATCCGCTTTCGCCTGACGCCGGCGAGCGCGGACGAGCTCCTGTTTGTTCATGGATAGGCTCACCCTCTGACGACCCACCTCCAGATCACGCTCCCGCATGTTCGGGGTTCATGCCGCTCGCGAGGCGTGCGCGGCCGCGCCGAAGCAACCACGAAGGCAGGGTACGTGGCACCGAGGCACGCAGTCGCCATTGGACGCAGACAACGGCCGATTACGTGTACGTTATATGAAGACCCTTTCGGGCCTTCGCGAATGCCGCGCTGCTCGCCAATGCCCTGGACGGCATGCGCTGCGACAGTCCGATACTTCCACCTCGATCAAAAAGCACAACAGCGAGGTGGGGAGCCATCATGCGCGACACGTAAAGTATTCGGTCCACGTCAGCCGGATGCGTGTAGATCGCCCGGGACCAGCGCATCGGGATGCTGTAATTCGCGGTGCCGAACAGCCCGGCATGCGCGCCAAGCACGTTCATGTTCTGGCCTGTCAGATCTGCGAGCGTCAGGTCGTGACCGTCAAAGGTATGGATATAACGCCGCTTCACTTCCTCGGGCGCGACATGATATCGGGTCCCAACCGGCTCGAGGTCGTGAAGCAGGGACTCTGCGACAGCAGTAGCCAGATTCAGACCGAAGTAACTGGTCCCGTACTCCATTTTGGGATCGTCGAAGCGGTGACTTGCTGTTCTCGCGAAATGCGGTTCGTTTGTGTTGTAACTCGAAATGCGAACCAGCCGTTTGGCCTTGAGCGTTACGACCGGCAACGCCAGCGTGCTGAAGTTCTTCGCGGGGTTCTTGAGTCCACGGGCGGCCAAATGCTATTCCTCCGCGTAGCCCGCTGCCGCGCGCAGGACCATCGACAGGTTGACCTTCTCGACCTGATCAACGCTGTTGCGACCGCCTTGCCTGCGCCCGGGCTGCTTGCCACCAATCACCTCCAGCGGGGTGAGGCCGCCAAGCGAGCGCCGCGGATTCGTGAAGAATGCCCATTTGCTGGCGCCGGGCAGTTCCTTCAACGCCCGGGAGACACGGGCAACCGTACGTCGATCCAGACTCTCGTCCACAAAGAAGGCCGGGTAGTAGCTCACCCCGTTGGGACCATCAACCGTGAAAAGCGATCCCGTCTTCAGCCGCTGGTTGATTGCCTGCCGGGTGACGCCCGCACGCCCCATGAATTCCGCAGGTTCGAGCAACCTGCCCTCCTTCACGAGCTTCGCGCGGGCTGCCATCGCTTCAGCAAACATTTCTGCTTCGACGGAGGACGCGCCTGCACGTCGCCCTGCCCCGGCGCCCGCTGCGGTGCGCACGCGCTGCGCGGGAGCACGGCGGCTGCGGCCCGTTCCTGGCTTCCTCGCCGGCGCTACCTCTCCCGCCGCGTCGGCTAAGGCCGTCAGCGCATCGTCGAATCCCTGTGCGAACAGCGCGATCGACTGCGCGAAACGCTGCTGCTGTTTGGCGGGAAGCTGACCGATATCGGCCTGCATTGAACTCGCCACGACCTTGCGGATCGCTTGTGGAGTTCGTGCGCCATTACGATCCAGCACCTTAGCAGCACGTACAAGTAGCCGCGAAAACTCTGACGCCTGAATGGATGCCGTAGACATGAGCCTTCTCCAAGGTAACGATCAAGACTATCCCGGATATGGCGACATCGTCAAGTTTGTCAAGGAAGTAAAGGAAATGCCCCCTCAGGCTAACGCACAGGTCGGTACTCGTGGCGAAGCGAAATGCTCCCACTCTTATTGGCCGAGCCCCTTGTCGCAGTTCGATTTTTGCCGCCGACAGGCGTCGGCAGTTTGCAACGACGATTGACGGTTAGTTGCATCTTGTACCATGATTCCCGGCGCTGTCTGCCCCGGAGCACCACCTGATCAGGATGCTTCGCCGCGCAGTACACGGTGCCCCGCGGGCGCCCCGCTTCCATGAGTTCGCCCACTGCGCATCGTCCGGCGAGGTCTTGGAAGAAATGGAGGACCGCCGGAACCGGTACACAGGGCGACCTCCATGGCCTGAGCCCATCATGAAACTCGCAAACCCGATCATGCAAACTTAAATCTGGTGGTCGCACTTGATCCCGGGGGGGGAAGTTCACAATATGCCATGTCAAATCCAGACTAACCGTACCGGACATGCCCAGCAAGAAGAACTCTCGATCAACGCGTCGGCCAGTTGCCGGAACGCACCCAAAGTCGCTCTTTCTCCCCATGCCCCGCAACGAAGCTTCAGATCTTGCGCTGCGTGCACGGATCGCGCTTGAGCGTCTGCGCAATGGTGAAGCGGACCGTGCCCTGATCAATCTCGTCTCCCAGGTCGTCATCATCGCGAGCTTCATCACCCGGGCGGGACATGGGCAGCTCGATATTGCAGAGATTGAACGCGTTGAGCGTGGCCTCGGAGCGGTACTCAGCGAGGCCGATCACACCGGGGCGTGGAATGTCCCGGGATCGTTGATCGAGGGCCTCACGGCCGTGATCAATGAGTACGACCGCCAGCTCTGTGTGACCCGGATGGAGATCGTTGTGAGGGCGAGTGATCACCTTGGAAAGCTGGTCGACCTGGCCGCGCGTGACACCCGCCCCCACGACAGTCACCTCCAGGTTGCGCGGTAGCCTCCTCACCATGCATCACGTGCCGGGATCACAGATCCGTCAGCGCGACATGCATTGGAGCTTGCTGGTGAATGAAGACACACGGGTGTGAGAAAGCCGCGCACAAACGTCATACAGTTCTCGCCATCCGATGGTAACCAGTTCCCATAGACGGACACCAAAGCACAGCGCGTACGTCGCGAAGGAATGTAGATTGCGATCGGCGCGCCCTGATCTTGCTTGCGAAAGCGTGCAGGCGTTCACAACAGGCAATTCAGCAACG
>NZ_DATJWR010000128.1:0-31984 GCF_035501035.1 Paraburkholderia sp. | reverse complement strand
GCGCTCGTCCTGCCACATGTTCTGCTTGAGGTTGTAGGTGCGGCCGGTGCCCGGCACGAACTGCCACATGCCGGCCGCCTTGGCGACCGAAAGTGCCTGCGGGTTATAGGCGGACTCGATGAACGGCAGCAGCGCGAGCTCGGTCGGCATGTGGCGCGCCTCGAGTTCCTCGACGATGTGATAGAGGTACTTCTGCGAACGCTCGGTCATGCGCGCGACATAGTCAGGCCGCTGGGCATACCAGTTGGCGTTCATGTCGACGAGGTCGCTCTGCAGGTCGGGAATCTGGAAACCGCGCTTGATGCGCCCCCATAGGTCGGCGTCGGGGCTCGTGAGCTGATCGACGGAACCTTGATCGACGTTAATGGTTTCTTTTGCTGCGGAGGTCTTTCGGATGAGGTCGGCGTTGGCCTGAGCGTCGGCTGGGGCTGAAGAACTCGCAGACGGTCCCCCGCTCGCACAGGCGGCGAGCATAAGGACCAGCAGCGCACTAAAAATAAATCGCATGAAAATCTACATCCGCATGGCTGGAATTTGCAGCCGATAGTACGGAACGCACCCGTTTCCGTCAATCGGAATTATTGGAAAAAAAGCCATGAAAATCCATAGCTTGTGTGCGATTCCACACGATTGGGTTGAGCATACCCCTCATTTGCCCAGGTCAGCGGAAACGGTTTTTCCATTCGCGCATCAGGGTGAATGCAGCAAGCCGGTCCCGCACCGGTGCGTGTAGCGCTTCGGTGAGCGCGGCTTGCACCGCCACATCACCCGCGCGCAGGAACGGATTGACGGCGCGCTCGTGCGCGATCGTCGTGGGCAGGGTCGGCACGCCGCGCTCGCGCAGCGACGCCGCCTCGCGACTCCAGTCGCGCAGCGCAGCGTTGCCGGGATCGCAGGCAAGCGCAAAGCGGATATTCGACAGCGTGTATTCGTGCGCGCAATGCACATGGGTATTGCCGGGCAACGCCGCGAGCGCGTCGAGCGAGGCGAGCATCTGCCCGGGCGTGCCCTCGAAGAGGCGGCCGCAGCCGCAGGCGAACAGCGTGTCGCCGCAGAACAGGTGCGGCGTGCCGCCCGGGGCCGCGGCCTGGAAATACGCGATGTGGCCGCGTGTGTGGCCCGGCACATCGATCACCGTGAAGTCGAGCGCGGGCGCGTCCAGATGGACGGCGCGGCCGCCCTGCACGCGCGTGACGAACGGATCGAGTGGGCCGAGCGCCTCGCCAGCCGGACCGTAGACCGGCACACGAGCGTCGGCGAGCAGGTCCGCCACACCGCCGACATGGTCGTTGTGATGATGGGTGAGTAAAATAGCGACGAGCCGCCAGCCGCGCTTCGCGAGGTATGCGCGAACCGGCGCGGCGTCGCCCGGATCGACGGCGACGGCGTTGCGGCCGTCCGACACGACCCAGATGTAATTGTCTTCAAAAGCCGGAACCGGTACGTATTCGTACGCGTCGCGCGAACGCGCGTACTCAAGCGGACTCTTCATGGGGCGACGTATTTTTCGACATGTCTGACCGAACGATTATAGACTGGCCCGCCTGGGCCGCCTCGCCCGCTGGACGGTACGTGCTCGGCTGGGAGCAGGAGCAGCTCGACCGCGTGGTGTCGAACGTATTCGGCTACCATGCGCTGCAGCTCGGCCTGCCGCAGCTCGACGCCCTGCGCGAGAACCGCATGTCGTGCCGCGGCCTCGTGCTCGACGCGGCCAGTGCGGCGAGCGCACCCTATACGGTTCCGGCCGCGGCGGCGCACGGCTACGCGGGTGGCGCCGACGCCATGGCGGGCGCGCTCGACCTCTCCGGCGCACGGGAAGGCGCCCCGCTGGAAGGCCGCGCCCAGGCGACGGCGGCCGGAGGCCCGCAATCGCGCCACGCGCCCGCGGGCCGTAGCACCGTATGGTGCGATCATCTCGATCTGCCGTTCGAGGCGCAGAGCGTCGACCTGATCGTGATGCCACACACGCTCGAGTTCACGAGCGACCCGCACCGCCTGCTGCGCGAAGCCGAGCGCGTGCTGATGCCCGAAGGACAGCTGCTGATCGTCGGTTTCAACTCGCTTTCGCTGTGGGGCGCGCGCCAGTCCGTCGCGAAGCTGACCGGGCATCCGTTCCTGCCCGCACGGCAGGACCTGATCGCGTTCACGCGCTTGAAGGACTGGATCAAGCTGCTCGGCTTCGAGCTTGAACGCGGGCGCTTCGGCTGCTATCGTCCGCCGCTCGCGACCGATCAGTGGCTCGGCCGCTACGCCTTCATGGAGGCCGCCGGCGACCGCTGGTGGCCGATTTTCGGCGCGATCTATATGGTTACGGCGATCAAGCGCGTGCGCGGCATGCGCCTCGTCGGGCCGCTAAAGGTCAAGAAACCGGCGCTGGCGCCGAGCCTGAAGGCCGCCGCCACCACCCCCTCCCCCACTCGCAGCAAGGACACATGAGCACACCCGACTTCGTCGAAATCTTCACGGACGGCGCCTGCAAGGGCAACCCCGGCCCCGGCGGCTGGGGCGCGCTGCTGCGCTTCGGTGCGCAGGAAAAGGAACTGTTCGGCGGCGAGGCCGGCACGACCAACAACCGCATGGAGCTGATGGCGGTGATCGCCGCGCTCGAGGCGCTCAAGCGCCCGTGCAAGGTGATCGTGCATACCGACTCGCAGTACGTACAAAAGGGCATCAGCGAGTGGATTCACGGCTGGAAGAAGAAAAACTGGATGACGGCCGCGAAAACGCCGGTCAAGAACGACGACCTCTGGAAGCGGCTCGACGCGCTGGTCGCGCAGCACCAGGTGGAGTGGCGCTGGGTGAAGGGCCACGCAGGCCATCCGGAGAACGAGCGCGCCGATGCGCTCGCGAACCGCGGCGTCGCCACCCTCGCCGAACTCTGAGCACGCGCCACGCGCGGCTTCATCACGCCATTACGCTTTACACGACATGCGCCAGATCATTCTCGATACCGAAACCACCGGCCTGAACGCCCGCACGGGCGACCGCATCATCGAAATCGGCTGCGTCGAGCTGGTGAACCGCCGGCTCACCGGCAAGAACCTGCACTTCTACGTGAATCCGGAACGCGACAGCGACCCAGGCGCGCTCGCGGTGCACGGCCTCACGACCGAGTTCCTTTCCGACAAGCCGAAGTTCGCCGAAGTCGCGGACGAGATTCTCGACTTCGTCAGCGGCGCGGACATCATCATCCACAACGCGCCGTTCGACATCGGCTTTCTCGATGCTGAGCTCGCGCTGCTCGGCAAGCCGGCGTTCAAGGCGCATTGCGGCGAGGTGATCGACACGCTTGTGCAGGCCAAACAGATCTTCCCGGGCAAGCGCAACTCGCTCGACGCGCTGTGCGAACGCTTCGGCATCAGCAACGCGCACCGCACGCTGCACGGTGCACTGCTTGACTCGGAGCTGCTCGCCGAGGTTTATCTCGCGATGACGCGCGGCCAGGAAAGCCTCGTCATCGACATGCTCGGCGAGCAAGCCGAGCCGGGTGCGCCCGCCGCGCCGCGCGTGCAGTTCGACTCGCTGGAGCTGCCCGTGATCGCGGCAAGCGATGAAGAGCTGGCCGCGCACAACGCTTTGCTCGACGACCTCGACAAGGCCCTCAAGGGAACGTCCGTCTGGCGCACCGAGCCTGTGGCCGCCGAAGAAAATGCGGTCGATACGCAGAATGCTTAAAAAAGGGCTTTACAAGATCGAGAATGCCCTGCATAATCTCAATCTCTTCGGGTGGTTAGCTCAGCGGTAGAGCACTGCCTTCACACGGCAGGGGTCACTGGTTCGATCCCAGTACTACCCACCAGAATTCCTGGTGTTGGTAAAGCCAATACACCGAAGAATAAAAAGCCTCGTTGCGAACGCAACGAGGCTTTTTGCTTTGCGTAATGCGAAACCGTGTTGCGCCGCACTGAGGCATCCCCTTCCCTACCTCGTTGCGGTGATTAGCCATCGTGGCGATGGCTCACATGAGCGCATCGTCTCTGCGCCCTACTCACCCGCGTCGAATTCCGGACAAACTGCCGCCATGGCCAGAAATCTTCAGTAAAACGAAGCATTGCCTGCCTGCAACAATAACCCGCTCCCGCGCGCGTTTCCCGTTGGCTCACAGCCCGATCGCACTACTCGCCGCCAGTATCGAGACCGATGCCACGCGCCATGCCCGTCGCCGCGAACACCATCACGACGAGCAGCACGGTCTGCCATACCCCGATGCGAGCGTATTTCGGCGCGCTAGTGAGATCCGGCACATCGCCGCGCCGCACGGCGAGGCGCCAGCGCAGCAGTGCCATCATCGGTGGGATCTCGAGCAGGAGGATCAGCACGAGCGCCCCCATCTTGACGTGGAAAAGCGGCTCGTGGAAATAGTACCCGGCGCCCTTCTCGAAGCCACCGAACGCACGCATCGCACCGGTCACGATCAGCACGAGCGCCGAGCCACCCCAACCGTTGTCGGCGCTGAAGATCGCGGGCAGGTCTTCGGTCGAGGTGCAGCGGCGCAGTCCGCGCGTGCGCCGCAGAATCGACGCGAGCGCGAAGCCGAAAGCGAGCAGATGGACGGCGGCGAGCAACCAGCGTGTGAGCATTGCGACTCCTTCGAGTGGACGACAGGAACGGCAAGCAGCAGCGCAGCGGGGTCGGTGCCGGCTGAGCGTCGTGCAGCACCGCTATGGGCGCGTCAGACCTGCTCCTCCAGCGCCGCATCGAGCGCGCGCGCAGCCGTGCGATCGCCATCGGAAGCGAGCCGCACGCGAAACACGATCTGGCGATTGTGGCCCGCCGCAGCCGGAGAATCCCAAAGCAATTCGATCTTTGGCCAGCGCGCAGGCTTGCCCGCCTGCGCCGGTGGCAGCGACGCAGGCGCCGGCCGCTGCACGGCGGACGCGCTCGGCGCAGGCGACCCGGCCTCTTGCCCGGTGGCCGCGCCCGAGGAATCCGCACCGCCGGCCGGCGCCGCGGGATAGTCTACGTCGGCGACGTCCGCCTGCGTTGGCGCCGGCGCGGACAAAAGTGCTGGCCCGCGCGCCGACGCCCCGCCCTCGGGAGCGCCCGAAAGCCACCGCACCGAAAGCTCGCGCGCATCGTACTGCCCGACCTTGCGGCTCTCCTGCCAGACGACAGTCGTGCGCGCGACGGCGTCGATCGACACCGCGAAGCGCCCGATCGCGAAGCGACGCGCCGCGATATTGGTGCGCCACAGCGCGCGCGGCCGGCAGATCCAGACCACCGCCGCGTAAAGCGCAGGCGCGGCGACGAGCCAGCCGTTGGTATCGGCAACCGTATGAGCGGTGCGCCGCCAGCCGGCGGCCCAGACGAACGCGCCGATCGAGCCGATCGCGAACAGAAAACCGAGCACCCCAAAAAAGCGCAGCGCCTGGCGCAGCCACTGCGGCAGAGGATGAAACGGCCGCTCGACGCGCGCCTTGGCGCCGGGCAGCACGATCAGCAGGAAGAGGAAGACGAGATTCAGGCACGCCGCCGGCGACGAGGCCATGCCTTCGAGCGCGGCGAGGAAGTCCATCTGCGCCATCGAGTGCAGCCAGCGCGCCAGGATCATGAGCCCGATCGCGCGCAGCGCGAACAGCGTCCCGGCACCGGGTAAGGTGGCCGTGGGCGTCGGTCGGGTTCTCGTCAAGGGCTTTCTCCTCTGTCGACGGGAGTTAGCGCTTTAGTGCTTACTCCTGTCCCATGCAAAGCTGTCGACAGAAGTTGGCGCTTTAGCTGTCGGTCGGAGTTGGTGCTTTAGCACTGACTCCGGCACTATGCAAAGCTCCTACTCCTGTCCCGTGCAAGGCAGCTTCTACTGTCAAAAATAAGCCGCGGTTTTCGCGGCACGGCCATTATAGGGACATTGCGGCCTGTCCTCACATCGCGTCGCCCATATGACAACGCCCCAGAGCGCGTGCTCCGGGGCGTTGCTTGAGACAGAGGAGCGCGCCGCAGCGCGCCCATGGCGGCGAAGGCTTAGCCGGCGGCGACTTCGCGCAGCACGGTGCGGCGCTTCTGGCGCAGCAGTTCTTCGTACACGGCGACGTAGTTGCGCGCCATCACTTTCGACGAGAAGCGTGCCTCGAACGCCGCGCGCACCTTCTCGCGCGACAGCGTCGACAGGCGCTTGACCGCCGCGACTGCGCTGATTTCGTCTTCGACGACGAAGCCCGACACGCCATTGTCGATGACTTCCGGCACCGAGCCGCGCTTGAACGCGATCACGGGCGTGCCGCACGCCATGGCTTCGATCATCACGAGACCGAAGGGCTCCGGCCAGTCGATCGGGAACACCAGAGCATGCGCATTGCCGAGGAATTCGCGCTTTTCGGCTTCGCCGATTTCGCCGATGTACTCGACGTGCGGCAGCGCCATCAGCGGCTTGATGACTTCTTCGTAGTAGGCACGGTCGGCCTTGTCGATCTTGGCCGCGACCTTGAGCTTCATGCCCGCCTGGCCGGCGATGCGAATCGCCTTGTCAAGCCCCTTCTCCGGCGAGACGCGGCCGAGGAATGCGAGGTAGCCGGGCTCGACGTTCGGAATCGGCTTGAGCACGTCTTCCGGCAGGCCGTGGTAGACGGTCTGCTGCCAGTTGGCTTGCTGCAGCGGGATACGCTGGTTGTCCGAGATCGAGACGACCGGCACGTCGCTGAACGCGCTGAAGATCGGCTGCAGCTCGGGCAGGTCGAGACGGCCGTGCATGGTCGTGACGAACGGCACCGGCTGGCGCTGGAACAGCGAGAACGGGTAGTAGTCGATGTGGAAATGCAGCACGTCGAACTCTTCCGCGCGGCGGCGCACTTCTTCGAGCAGCAGCATGTGCGGAGCCATCACGTCGCGAATCGTGGGGTCGAGGCGCAGCGCCTGCGGCCAGAACGCTTCGAGCTTCGCCGAGGTGACCGAATCGCCGCTCGCGAACAGCGTGACATCGTGGCCCTGTTCGACCAGCGCTTCGGTCAGGTAGGAGACCACCCGTTCCGTGCCGCCGTACAGCTTGGGAGGAACCGCCTCGTGCAACGGAGCGATTTGAGCGATTCGCATAGTGGTGAACTCCTTCCTCGTAATAAATCGGGCAAAAGACTGCAAATTTGACAATCGACCCTCGCAGGCGGCGGCTTCCTTGTCGCCAACGCGCCGTACCGGGCGTTCCATACCGCTAACCGCGCCGGAAATCCGGACACAGACCCGACGCAGTTGTGAAGTGGCATGAGGACACACGCGGCGGTTCAGGCGGTAAACGCGCAGGGTTCGCGGTCGTTGACACAAAAGCTGTCAGATTCCCTACGCCGTTCGAGTCGGCATTATCCCGTTCTCGGGAAACTACCGGCTGGATCATTTCAAACTCTTTACGTTGTTACAAACCGGAAACACTCCGCAACCCCCTGTTTTCTAAGACAGTTCTAGATTTGGGGACGCGCGGCACAATACCACTGCGGCTGCTGGCGATTGCCGACTTCCGACTGTCTGTGGTTGCGTTGCCGCGCCGGAGCCCGGCGCTTTTTGTGCGAGCACGGCGCCGTTCCGAATGCAATCCGTAATTCTATCTCTAAAACAGTCCAGGATTACCGTTGAACCTCCGCCGCAACAGGATGTCGCGGCGCCGTATCCCCGGCGATCGTGTCGCGATATGATGCGCGTCCGCCAGGCACAGGCGGTGCGTCTTGGGCCAGGGGTGTTTACAATGCGGGAAGTCCGCCTTCGTTGCCGCGCGCCAAAAGCCGTTCGTCGCCGTTGCGCGCCTTCTTGCTTCTTTTGAACTTGCACGGACGAAGTTCCGTCAGACCGACCACCGATCAATTGGAACATCTGACCATCGCCCAGCGTAACGCCCACAACGCAAAGCTCGCGAGCTATGCGCGGCGGCCGCTCGCGTTCCTTTTCCGCTACATCAAGCGCCATCCGTTCGCCCACGCCGTCGTGCTTGCCAGCGTGTTCGCGGCCGTCGGCTGCGCGCTTGCGTCGCAATACGCGATCAAGCATCTGATCGACGTGCTCGGCGCGGGCCGCCACCATCCGGGGCCGCTGTGGACCGCGTTCGCCATCCTCGTAGGCCTGATCGCCGCCGACAACCTGCTCTGGCGAGTCGGGGGCTGGTTTGCCGCGCACACTTTCGTCGCCGTGACGGGCGACCTGCGGCGCGATCTGTTCCAGTACCTGAGCGGGCACTCACCCACTTACTACGCCGAAAAGCAGCCCGGCACGCTCGCGAGCCGCATCACGGCAACCTCGAACGCCGTCTACACGGCCGAGAACACGACGGCCTGGAACGTGCTGCCGCCCTGCATCGCCGTGGCCGGCGCGATCGTCATGATCACCGCCGTGAACCCGCTGATGGCAGCCGGCCTGCTGCTATGCTCGGCGATCCTCTCGGTCATCCTCTTCAAGCTGGCCGGACGCGGCTCGTCGCGCCATCATACGTTCGCATCCAAGGCGGCCGCCGTAGACGGCGAACTCGTCGACGTGATCGGCAATATGGCGCTCGTGCGTGCCTTCGGCATGACGTTGCGCGAGCAAAAGCGCTTCGGCTCGACCGTCAAGGCCGAGCTCGATGCCCGCCGCTCCAGCCTGCTCTACCTCGAAAAGCTGCGTCTGCTGCACGCCGTGATCACGGCGATGCTCTCCGCCGGGCTGCTCGGCTGGGCACTGTGGCTCTGGGACCAGGGCAGGGCGACCTCCGGCGACATCGTGCTCGTGAGCTCGCTTGGCTTCACGATCCTGCACGGCACGCGCGACCTCGCGGTGGCGCTCGTGGATGTGACGCAGCACGTCGCCCGCCTCTCCGAAGCCGTGCAGACGCTGCTCGAGCCCCACGGCATGCCCGACCGCGACGACGCGACGGAACTCGTCGCCCAGGGCGGGCGCGTCGATTTCGAGGGCGTGACCTTCGCCTACCCGCACCGCAAGCCGATCCTCGACCACTTCGATCTGCGCATCGAGGCGGGCCAGCGCGTGGGGCTGATCGGCAAGTCGGGCGCCGGCAAGACCACGGTGCTCGCGCTGCTTCAGCACTTCTACGAGCCCCAGGGCGGCGCCATCAAGATCGACGGCCAGGACATCGCGCACGTCACCCAGGACAGCCTGCGCCATGCCATCGCGCTCGTGCCGCAGGACATCTCGCTGCTGCACCGCTCGATCTACGAGAACATCGCCTACGGCCGCCCCGAGGCGAGCCGCGAGGAAGTGCTCGCCGCGGCGCGCGAGGCGCGCTGCGCCGATTTCATCGAGGCAATGCCCGAGGGCTACGACACGATCGTGGGCGACCGTGGCGTGAAGCTGTCGGGCGGCCAGCGCCAGCGCGTCGCGATTGCGCGCGCGATCCTGAAGAATTCGCCGATCCTGCTGCTCGACGAGGCCACCTCGGCGCTCGACAGTGCGTCCGAAGAGGCCATCCAGCAGGCGCTGGACCGGCTGATGGTGGGCCGCACGGTCATCGCGATTGCACACCGTCTCTCGACGTTGCATAACTTCGACCGCATCATCGTGATGAGCGCGGGCAAGGTGATCGACGACGGCAGCCCCGAAGAGCTGCGCAACCGCCCGGGCCTGTACCGCGAACTCCTCTCCAAGCAATACGGCAAGCATTCCACGCTGCATCTGGGCAACAAGAAGGCCGACGAAAAGCACGTGGCCTGACTGCCTGACACGGACACAGGCGGGCACTTCGCCCGCCTGTGGTCGGCATAGCCTGCTACCGGAGACGAAAAAGCCGCTTCAGTGCATCGACTGAAGCGGCTTTTTTTCGTCTGCGTCGCCCGCGGACGCTCGTGCTTCAGCCCTGCGCGCGCTCCAGAGGCGGCAAGGCCGCGCCGCGCCGCACGCTGACGTGGCCGAGATCGCGCATGAAGCGGTCGCGCCACACGGAGACATTGTTCTCGCGCAACTGCGCCATCATGTCCCGATAGCGTGCGAGGCGTTCGGCGAGCGGCATCGAGAGCGCCGCGCCGAGCGCGTCGGCCATGCCATCGATGTCGAGCGGGTTGACGATCAGCGCGCCGGAAAGCTCCTGCGCCGCACCCGCGAAACGCGAGAGCACGAGCACGCCCGGATCCTCGGGGTCCTGCGCCGAAACGTATTCCTTGGCGACGAGGTTCATGCCGTCGCGCAGCGGCGTGACGTAGCCCACGTTCGACGCGCGGAACAGCGCGGCCAGCACAGAGCGTTCGTACTGGCGGTGGATGTACCAGATTGGCGTCCAGTCGAGCTCCGCGTAGCGGCCGTTGATGCGCCCCGACTCGGCCTCGAGGCGCAGCCGGATGTCCTGATAGGCATGGAGGTCGGCCCGCGTGGGCGGCGCGATCTGCACGAACGAAACCTTGTTGCGCTGCGCCGGCGCGTGGTCGAGCAGGCGCTCGAAAGCGCGAAAGCGCTCCACGAGCCCCTTCGAATAATCGAGCCGGTCCACGCTCATGATGACCTTGCGCCCGTGCAGCGTCGCCTTGAGCGTGCGCACCGGCTTGCCGCGCTCGCCGGCCTTGGCGAGTTCCGCGATCTCGTCGGGATAGACGCCGATCGGATAATCGCCCGCGCAAAGCGACTGCCCGAACGCCTCGATGCGTGTGAGACCATCCGGCTGCTTCTCGATCGTCCCTCCCACCTCGTTCACGATGTAGTCGCAGAATGCGCGCAGATCGGGCTTCGTCTGGAAGCCGAGCAGATCGAACGAGCACAGCGCCTGCACTAGCTCGCGATGGGGCGGCACCGCCAGCAGCACCTGCGAAGCCGGAAACGGAATGTGCAGGAAGAAGCCGATGCGGTTCTTCACGCCCGCCGCGCGCAGCGCCTGGGCAAACGGAATCAGGTGATAGTCGTGAACCCAGATCACGTCGTCTTCACGCAGGAGCGGCACGAGTTGCTGCGCGAGCCACGCGTTCACGCGGCAATAGCCTTCGAAGTCATGGCGGTCGTACTGGACGAGATCGGCGCGGTAGTGGAACGCGGGCCAGAGCGTCGCGTTCGAAAAGCCGCGATAGTACTGGTCGTAGTCGCGCCGCAACAGGCCGATGGTCGCGAAGGTCACGGGCCCGCGCTCCTCCAGCGCGATCTGCGGCTGGCCCGAAGTCAATACGTCCCCACTCCAGCCGAACCACATGCCGCCGGTTTCCTTGAGCGCGTCGTAGACGCCCACCGCGAGGCCGCCCGCGGCCGGGCCGCCCTCTGAAATCGGCGCGACGCGGTTCGACACGATGATCAATCGGCTCATGAGGTGCAGGGTCCGTGCAGGAAATCGGAAAGGCGTCGCGCGCGCGGAGTGGCGCCGCGCGGCAAGTGGTCAACGAAGGGGATGAGGCCAGGCATGCGTACTGTCCACCGGTCACCGAGCGCCTGGCATCGCGGCAACGAGCGACGTGAGCCAGCCGAGCAGCGCCTCGACCGAGTCGACGCGCATCTGCGCGATGGTGTCGCCGCCGCCGACCTTGATCGACAGGCCACCCTGCGCGTTGACGACAGCGAAGCCCTTCTCGTCGGTCAGGTCGTCGCCGGCAAACACCGGGCGGCGGCCCGCGAACGGCGGCTCGTCGAGGAAGGCGCGCAGCGCGCGGCCCTTGTCGACGTCCTTCGGCTTGATCTCGTACACCATCTTGCCGGGCTGCAGCACGTAGGCGTCGGCGTAATCGGCGGCGAGGCGCCCGGTCGCGGCGCGCGCGGTGCCCTCGTGCTCGGGCGCATTGCGGTAGTGCAGCGCGAGCGACGCACCCTTGATCTCGAGCAGCATGCCCGGATGCGTGCGCACCACCTCCGCGAGCACCTGCTCCATGTGCAGCAGGCGCTGATCGTTGAAGCCAACACGCTGCGTGTCGCCGTTGGCGTCGCGCCGCTCTGCGCCGTGCAGACCCGCCACCGGCAGGTCGGGCATGCCGAGAAACGTGTCGATGCTGTCGATGCCACGGCCCGAGACGATCGCCACCGCGTCGCGCGTGGCGCGTCGCAGTTCGCGCAGCAGCGCGAGCATATCGGGGCGCACGAGCACGCCGTCGGGCGTGGGTGCGAGATCGACGAGCGTGCCGTCGAAATCGAAGAAAAATGCCGTCTGATCAGGCGGCAGGACTGCCGGAAGTGCTTGCATTACGCTCTTTTCGCCCCAGGGCCTCACGGCCGGGAAAGGTTCCGCGCCGTGAGGCGCCGGAGAAAGTGTGCGAATCTTACCGCGCCTTCAATCGATTTTCGAGAAAGTAAGGGGCGGACCCGCCTTGTTAGGGATGGGAGCTAGACACATCCTCGAAGACACACCGTTTGTCATACGAAAAG
Source organism: Paraburkholderia sp. (assembly GCF_035501035.1). Lineage (GTDB taxonomy): Bacteria > Pseudomonadota > Gammaproteobacteria > Burkholderiales > Burkholderiaceae > Paraburkholderia. The sequence goes on along the minus strand of NZ_DATJWR010000128.1, from coordinate 19,756 downwards.
CCGACACCGGCACTACGCTGGACTTTCAGCGGCGTGCAACAGATCAACGCGAGCGGTACGTACGCCGCAGCGCATGCGCCGACGCGCATCCGATTTTGCTACAGTCGCAGTCACAAGCCGAGCCTTAGCCCTGCCACGCGCGGCCCATCCAGATCAATCGAGTCAAAGAGACAGCCTTTGTTCCTCGCCTTCCCGCCTTCGCTTCGCAGGTTCCGCGCCCGTATCGGCGGCGGCGCGTGGAACCTGTGGAGAGCAGCGATCGTAGCGGGCACCGTGCTGCTCGGCGCGTGCTCGCATGCGGGCGAGCCGTGGCAGCTGACCAACGTGAGCGGCCACCTTCCCGACCTCGACTTCGCACTCACGGCCGACAACGGCCAGCCCGTGACTGGTGCGAGCTTTCGCGGACGCACGACGCTCGTGTATTTCGGCTATACGCATTGCCCGGACGTCTGCCCGGAAACGATGGCGCGTCTGATGCAGGTCATAGCAGAACTCGGCCCCGACGCCAGCAAGGTGCGGATACTCTTCATCAGCGTCGATCCCGCGCGCGACACGCCACAGGTACTGCACGCCTACGTCGGCGCATTCGATGCGCAGCACGCGCGCGGCCTGACCGGCACCGATGCACAGATCGAGTCGCTCGCGAAGCGCTACCGCGTGGCCTACCAGATGGAAAAACGCGACCCCGATGGCAGCTACGAAATCACGCACAGCTCGGCCGTCTATGTGTTCGACGCGCAGGGCCGCGCGCGCCTGCTCGCCACCGACCGCGACACGCCGGAAGCGATCGCGCACGATCTGCGCCGGGTCATCGACGATGCGACATGAGCACTTGCCGCCCCGCAGCTGCAAGCTTCGGAGCGCAGCCGCCACAGGAAACCTCATGACGGAGAACCTCATGTCACTCCACGTCTTTTCCGGCTGTGCGCTCAGCGCGTTCGGTGCGCTCGCCGGTGGCGGCGCTCGGCCGCTCGACACGACGCAGCGTGGTTGCGCGCGCAAGCATATTGCACACGCGATGAACCCACCGCCCAGCCCGCGATGAACCTCCTCTACTGGCTCGAACCCTGGGAGCCCTCGCCGACCGTCGTCGTCGCCGTGCTGCTCGCGGCGGTCCTGTTCGTACGCGGCAAGCGGCATGCACGCGTGTCGCTCGCGCGCCAGCTCTCGTTCTGGTTCGGGCTCGCTGCGCTCTACGTCGTGCTGCATACGCGGCTCGATTACTTCTTCGAGCACGAGTTCTTCATGCATCGCGCGCAGCATCTGGTGCTGCATCACCTGGGGCCGTTCTTCACCGCGCTCGCCTACCCCGGTGCGGCGCTCCGCGCGGGCATCCCGTTCGCGTGGCGGCAGCGCTTCGTGCGTCCTGCGCTTGGCGCGCGCCCCGTGCGCGTGGCGCTCGACATCGTGATGCATCCCGTCGTCGCGGTGGCGCTCTTCGTCGGGCTCATTTACTTCTGGCTCTTTTCGCCGATCCACTTCATCGCGATGCTCGACTGGCGCCTTTATCGCGTCATGAACTGGAGCATGGTGATCGACGGGATGCTGTTCTGGTGGCTCGTGCTCGACTCACGCCCCGCGCCGCCCGCGCGCCTCTCGCCGGGCAAGCGCGTGCTGGTCGTGATCGCGGCGATTCCGCCGCAAATCCTGCTTGGCGCGTTCATCTTCTTCACGCCGCGCGAGCTCTATCCGGTCTACTCGATCTGCGGCCGCGCGTTCACCTGGCTCTCGCCCATGCGCGACCAGCAACTCGGCGGCCTGCTGCTGTGGATTCCGGGGTCGATGATGAGCGTGGTCGGCGCACTGATCGCGCTGCGTCACTGGATGCGGTTATCCGCACGCGGACGCCTGCCGCAGGGCAAGCGTTCCAACCTGCGTCCAGCCGATCGTGCGCACGATGAGGAAGGGCACACGTTGCACACCTGAGAGCAAACGCAACGTACGAAGGACACCGAACTACGCCGAGCGCATCCACACGTGTGGAATGCCGTCCTCGTCGTGAACGTCGCCCACGGGCGAGAAACCGAACGCGCCATAGAACTTCTGAAGATGTGCCTGCGCATGCAGGCGCATCTTCACGTCCGGCCATTGGCGCGCGATGTGCGCGATGGCGCGCTCGAGCAGCGCATTGCCGAGCTTGATGCCGCGATGGTTCGGCGCCGTCACCACGCGGCCGATACGCACGTCCGCGTCGTTGGCGTCGGGCACCAGCACGCGCAGATAGCCCGCCAGCTCGCGCGCGCCGCCCTCCCCGCTCCAGGCGAACAGATGCCACGCGTCGAAATCCAGACCATCGATGTCGCCATAGACGCAGTTCTGCTCGACGACGAAAACGTCGGAGCGCAGCTTGAGCATGGCATAGGCTTCGCGCGCATCGAGCGCGTCAAAGGCGTTCCATTGCCAGTCGAATTGGGACAGCGGCAAAGCGAGGGGCTGCACGGTCATGATCTGCGATTTCCGTCGAAACATCGTGAATGGCCACGATTATGCCGCGCCTCGCACGCGCCACCAAACCGGCGCCTTGCGCCATCACTTGCGCCGGCGCGGCTGCGCGTACTTGCGCCAGTACTGGAACGGCTCTTCGTGCAGATCGATGTCGAGATCGACGATGCGCGCCTGCATGCTCTCCTGCGCGTCGGCAATCGCCTTGTTGTAGACCGCGGGCGCGATCTCCTCGAGAAAGAAGCCGAGCAGCGCGCCCGCCGCGACGTTGCCGATCGGCTCCTCCATGTTGGCGTCGAAATAGCGCTGGATGGATGCGATCGCCTCGGTGCGAGCGTCTTCGGGAAGTTCGATGGGCATGTCGGAAAGCCGCAGAGAAAACGTTCCGGCCATTGTGCGCCACATGCGCTTGCGAACAGGCAAAAAGCAGCGAAAATACAGCGCAAAAAACAAAAGCCACCCGAAGGTGGCTTTTGTTTTGCATCTGGAGGCGCGAGCCGGAGTCGAACCGGCCTACACGGCTTTGCAGGCCGCTGCATAACCGCTTTGCTATCGCGCCAGAAGCGGACTGACCGGAATACGGAACATGGCGAAGCTCTGCTTGCGCCCGCAACGACCGGACAGATTTGTGCGGTGGCCCGATAAAAATCCAGGCCTGCCAAACAAAAAGGGAAGCACTGCTTCCCCGTGGCATTTGGAGCGGGAGACGAGTCTCGAACTCGCGACCTCAACCTTGGCAAGGTTGCGCTCTACCAACTGAGCTACTCCCGCATACTTACTGCTTTTTCCTGCTTCGATACTTCGTTTGCCCCTGCTGCCGGAAAACGCCGCACCTTGAAATCTGGAGCGGGAGACGAGTCTCGAACTCGCGACCTCAACCTTGGCAAGGTTGCGCTCTACCAACTGAGCTACTCCCGCGTTTTGCGCTTCATGCTGCTGACTTCGCCTAACTGCTGCTCATCTTCAGCTATCCCCACCGCATCTGCCAGTTTGTTGCCGTGTCGTGCAGCGGAGAAGTGAGATTATGTATAACCCGCTGAATCGTGTCAACCCCTTCAGTCGATCTTTTTAGAAAAAGATGCGCGGGTCTGATACGAAAGTCATCGAAGCATGCTCAGAGGCTACCCCGCTCGCGGATCTGCGGCCACGCGAGCTTCATGTAGTAGAGCATCGACCAGATGGTGAGAAACGCCGCCACGTAGATGAGCCACGCGCCCCACACGCGCGAGTCGAACAGCGTCACGCCGCCGAGCGTGAGCGGCGCATAGAAGAGCAGCATGGGAATCGCGACCATCTGGCACGCCGTCTTGAATTTGCCGAGCGAATTCACGGCAACGCTCTTCGAAGCGCCGATCTGCGCCATCCATTCACGCAGCGCCGAGATGGCGATCTCGCGGCCGACGATCACGAGCGCGATCACGGCGTCAAGCCGTTGCAGATGCACGAGCACGAGCAGCGCTGCGGTCACCATCAGCTTGTCCGCGACGGGATCGAGAAACGCGCCGAACGACGAGGTCTGATTCCACTTGCGCGCGAGATAACCGTCGAACCAGTCGGTGAGCGCCGCCAGCACGAAGATCAGCATCGCCGCCGCGTTCTGCTGCATCGGGGAGAGCATCGTCTGCGGCAGATAGAACACGCCGACCACGAGCGGAATCAGCACGATCCGCAGCCAGGTCAGGAGAATCGGAATATTGAACGGCATCGGCTGGCGCTATCAGTCGGGGAAGATGCAATTATGGGAGATGCAATTGTGCCGCGTCGCCGCACCTGCCACAAGCAAACGTAAGGAACACCTCCCGCCGCCTATCAGTGAAGCTGCTGGTAGATCTGCTCGGCAAGCGCGCGCGAGATGCCCTCCACGCTGGCGAGGTCCTCCACGCTCGCCGCCATCACGCCGCGCAAGCCGCCAAAGCGCGCGAGCAGTCGCTGACGGCGCTTCGCGCCCACGCCTTCGAGCTCTTCCAGACGCGAAGTCTGACGCGCCTTGCCGCGCTTCGCGCGCATGCCGGTGATGGCGAAGCGGTGCGCCTCGTCGCGGATCTGCGCGACCAGCATGAGCGCCGCGCTCTCCTTGCCGAGTTCGAGCGGCGCGCGGCCGTCGGCGAACACGAGCGTTTCGAGGCCGACCTTGCGCCCCTCGCCCTTCGCCACGCCAACCAGCATCGCCGGATCGAGACCCAGTTCGGTGAACACCTGGCGCGCGATCTCGACCTGGCCCTTGCCGCCGTCGATCAGCACGATGTTCGGTAACATGCCGCCGGGCGGCGGAGCTTCCGCGGCTTCGGCGCCCTCGACGGCTTCGCTGGCATCACTGGGCTCCGACAATGCATCCGGATCCGCGGGGTCGGGCGTGGGCACGCGCATCTGCGCTTCGTCGGCTTCGGCACGCGCCGCCTGCGCCACCATTTTTTCGTAGCGGCGCGTGAGCACCTGGCGCATTGCGGCGTAGTCGTCGCCCGGGGTGATGCCGGTGATGTTGTAGCGCCGATACTCCGACGACTGCATCTTGTGATGGTGATACACGACGCACGACGCCTGCGTCGCCTCGCCCATCGTGTGGCTGATGTCGAAGCACTCGATGCGCAGATGCGCGAGATCGTCGAGCTCGAGCCCGAGCAGTTGCGCGAGCGTGCGCGTGCGGGCCTGCTGCGAACCCTGCTCCGAGAGCAGGCGCGCGAGCGCGAGCCGCGCGTTCTGCTCGGCCATTGCGAGCCATGCGCGCTTCTGGCCTTGCGGCTGGCGCAGCAGCGTGACCTTGTGGCCGGCCTGCTCGCTCAGCACGTCGACGAGTTCGCGGTTCGCGGGCGGATGGCTCACCACCAGCACGGGCGGCACGCGGTTGCCGAAGTAATGCTGCGCGATGAACGCGTCGAGCACCTCGGATTCGATGCCGATCTCGCGCTTCTTGCGCGCGAGCGCTTGCCGCTCGGCTTCTGCCTCGGCCGCATCGCCAGCGGCCACGCCTGCATTCTCATCGTCTTCGGCAAGTTCGGTCGCGATGGCGACAGCATCGGCCGCGAGCATCTCATCGTCGTGCGCCCCGTCCTGGCTTTCCTGGCTTTCCTGGCTGGCTTCGTCGACGAAATCCTCGACCGTCTTGCGCGCAAGCGACGGCAAGGACTTCAGCGCGCTCGCCGCGACCACGGTCTCGCTGTCGATCTCCTCGGCGACGCCGCCCTCCTCGTCGGTGAGCGCGCGCTCGACGTGCGCGGGGAAATAGGCCTTGTCGCCCAGATGCCGGCCGCCGCGCACCATTGCGAGGTTCACGCAGACGCGCCCACCCAGCGCCACCACCGCGAGGATGTCGACGTCGCTATCGCTGCCCGTTTCGATGGCCTGCTGATGCAGCACGGTCGCAAGCGAGCTCATCTGGTTGCGCACGGCCGCCGCCTGCTCGAACTTGAGTTCCGCGGCGAACGCGTGCATCTTCGTCTCGAGCTCCTTCATCACCTCGTTCTGGCGGCCGAGCAGGAAGCGCGAAGCGTTGCTCACGTCGCGCGCGTAATCTTCCTCGTTGATCGCGCCCACGCAAGGCGCCGTGCAACGCCCGATCTGATGCAACAGACAAGGCCGGGTGCGATTGTTGAACACCGAATCCTCGCAGGTGCGCAACTGGAACACGCGCTGCAGGATCTGAATGCTCTCGCGCACGGCCGAGGCGCTCGGAAACGGCCCGAAGTACTGGTTGTTGCGATCGACCGCGCCGCGGTAGTACGCCATGCGCGGAAATTTGTGGCCGGTGAGCTTGAGGAAAGGATAGGACTTGTCGTCGCGAAAAAGGATGTTGTAGCGCGGCGTGAGCGCCTTGATGAGATTGTTCTCGAGCAGCAACGCTTCGGCCTCGGAGCGCGTGACCGTGGTTTCGATGCGCTCGATGCGCGAGACCATCATCGCGATGCGCGGCGAAAGCAGCGTCTTGGTGAAGTAGCTCGACACGCGCTTTTTCAGGTCGCGCGCCTTGCCGACGTAGAGCACCGCGCCTTGCGCGTCGTAGTAGCGGTACACGCCAGGCAGATGCGGCAGCTGCGCGAGCGCCTTTTTCGGGTCGAAAACGTCAGTGTCGGTCATCCAGTTCCGGGGACGCGAGGGTGCGTCGATCTGATGTGAGGTCTTGCATGCCGCGCCGCCGGCGCGACGCGTTCATGGCTGTATCCTAGAATCGCAAGTTTAGATCATTCCGCGCCGCGCCGAGCCTGCCAACCGGGCGAGCGCGCCCGCCCGCAACGCAGGCGCACACCGCCTCTTCGCTCACTGCCCTCCCATGACCACAGCCCGCTCCCCCGCCAGCGCGCCCGACAGACGCATCGCCTGCGACCTCTTTTGTGCCGTGATCGACAACTTCGGCGACATCGGCGTGTGCTGGCGGCTCGCGCGCCAGCTCGCGCACGAGCACGGCTGGCAGGTGCGCCTCTTCGTCGACGACCTGCACGCGTTCCAGAAGCTGTGTCCCGCGCTCGACACGAGCCGCGCGAAGCAATCCGTCGAAGGCGTGCTCGTCGAGCACTGGCACACGCCCACGCACGCGGGCGATACGCTGCAGATCGCCGATGTGGTGATCGAGGCGTTCGCGTGCGAGCTGCCGCCCGTCTATGTCGCTGCGATGGCCGGGCGCGCTCGCAAGCCCGTCTGGCTCAACCTCGAGTATCTGAGCGCCGAAGACTGGGTGGCCGACTTCCATCTGCGGCCCTCGCCGCACCCTCGCTACGCGCTAGCCAAGCATTTCTTTTTCCCGGGCCTTAGCCCCGGCACGGGCGGCGTGCTCAAGGAGCGCACGCTCGACGCCGCCCGCGCCGACTTCGAACGCTCGCCCGAAGCCCGCGCCGCGTGGTGGCAGCGCGCTACGGACGGACCGCCGCCCGGCGCCGACGCGACCGTGATCTCGCTTTTCGCGTACGAAAACCCCGCCGTCGACAGCCTGCTCGCGCAGTGGCGCGACGCGGAGAAGCCGGTGGTCCTGCTCGTGCCGGAAGGCCGCATCTCGGGCGCGCTTGCGCGCTTTTTCGGGCTGCCGTCGTTCGGCGCCGATAGCGAGGTCAGGCAGGCCACACGCGGCGCGCTGCGCGCGCATGCACTCGCGTTCACCGAGCAGTGCGGCTATGACCCCCTGCTCTGGGCGTGCGATCTTAATTTCGTGCGCGGCGAAGACTCGTTCGTGCGCGCGCAGTGGGCGACGCGACCTTTTGTCTGGCACATCTACCCGCAAGCCGACGCCGCCCATCTGCCCAAACTCGACGCCGCGCTCGCGCATTACGGCCGCGCGCTGCCCGAGGCGCCGCGCGCGGCGCTCGAGCGCTTCTGGCACGCGTGGAATGGCCGCGGCGCCCTCGATTGGGCCGATTTCGCCCAGCACCTGCCCGCCTACGCCGCGCGCGCGAGCACATGGGCCGACGAACTGGCGCAGGTCGGCGATCTCGCCGGAAATCTCGCCGAATTCGCAAAAAGTCAGTTAAAATAAGCGGTTATCCGACGGCAGCCGTCTCAAGCGCTTCGACTTTCGCGTCCTCCCTGGTCCGCGCGTGATCACAGTGTGGTCAGTGCATCAAAGAGGGTCGCAGCCTCCGAACCCGCTTGCGACGTTTGCCGTCGAGCACACTCGAAGCTACTTAATCTGGACAGGACAGTTTTTTATGAAGACCGCACAGGAACTCCGCGTCGGCAACGTCGTGATGATCGGTAACGACGCGATGGTCGTGCAGAAGGCCGAATACAACAAGTCGGGCCGCAACGCCGCCGTCGTGAAGATGAAGTTCAAGAACCTGCTGACCGGCGCCGGCATGGAAACCGTGTACAAGGCGGACGACAAGTTCGACGTCGTCGTGCTGGATCGCAAGGAAGTGACCTACTCGTACTTCGCCGACCCGATGTACGTGTTCATGGACGCCGACTACAACCAGTTCGAAGTCGAAGGCGAAATGATGGGCGACGCCCTGAACTACCTCGAAGACGGCATGGCTTGCGAAGTCGTGTTCTACAACGAGAAGGCCATCTCGGTCGAACTGCCGACCACGCTGGTTCGCGAAATCGTCTACACGGAACCGGCCGTCAAGGGCGACACCTCGTCGGGCAAGGTCATGAAGCAAGCCAAGCTGAACACCGGCTTCGAGCTGCAAGTGCCGCTCTTCTGCAATATCGGCGACAAGATCGAAATCGACACGCGCACGAACGAGTACCGCAGCCGCGCCTAAGGCGAACGGCGGCGAACCGCAGCACAGAGGCGTCCGCCCTGCCCCCATGCGGCGCAGAGGCGAACACCATGGTCAAAGCGCCCCTCGGGGCGCTTTTTCTTTTTTCCCCAACCGTGTATGTTTGAGAGTGCTACGGGAAATCCTTACCGGTTTTGCGCACCAGGGTGCGAACCCGCCGCCCCGCGCCGCGTAAATATGGCGAGCGTGCGGCGTGCTCCGGCAAGGTTGCTTCCCGCGGCACGGTTTCTGCTGTGAGGGAGTTCGAGCAGCCGTTCTCACGCTCTCTTTCCCCCCCAACAGGAGAAACACGATGAACAACGACATTGCAGAAGGCAAGTGGAAGCAGTTGATCGGCAAGGCGAAAGCGGCATGGGGCGAGTTGACGGACGACGAACTCACGCGGGCCGAAGGCCATGCGGATCGCCTCGCCGGACTCATCCAGGAACGTTACGGCAAGACGCGTGACGAGGCGGAACTGGAAGTGCGCCGCTGGTTCGACGCGCACCGGCCGCTCGATTGACGCGCCGTTGGCGGCATGGCCGGAGCGCTAGCGCGGTAGTCCGATGGTTCGATCGGCCGGTAGTCCGGCCGTCCACTTGCAGGTAGACAAGGGGTCGCGGGCACGCCAGAGCGAGATGCGCTTCGGGCATGCGCCGCTGCACGGCCACCCGCGGATCGCCGCCCGGCAGTGCCGTCGCGCCCCCCGGTCTGGTGCATAACAACTGGGAGGACCGAAACTGAATATCCTGCTTCGAGACATCTCGGTGATCTCGGTGAAATCTTTCGTATCGTGCCGCGCTGCCGCGCACCGCGTAGCCGTTTGCCGGGGCGCCCGCGCTAACGCACGCGCGGTGCGCCGGCGCGACCGCGCTCATCCGTAAGCCGCTACCGCCATGCCACACGCCCTGATTGTCGAAGACGATCCGAACAGTTTGTCAGGTCTCTCAGCGATCCTGTCGGCCGACGGCTTCTCCGTCGACACCGCCGCCACACTCGTCGAGGCACGCGCCGCGCTCGCGCGCTTCATCCCCGACGTCGTTCTCGTCGACCTGAATCTGCCCGATGGCGGCGGTCTCGAACTGCTGCCGCATCTGCCCGCGCAACCGCCAGGCGGCGCGCTGCCCGTGATCGTGATGACGGGAAACGCCACGGTCGAAAGCGCGATCGAGGGCCTGCGCCACGGCATCTGGGACTATCTGCTCAAGCCCGTCAATATTCCGCGCCTGCGCAGCCTCCTTGCGCGCATTCCGCGCCCCTACGAACTGACCGAGGAAGTGCGCTCGCTGCGCGCCGCGCTGCGCCAGATGGGCCGCTTCGGGCCCATGCTCGGTCGCAGTGGTGCGATCCAGGTTGTCTACGACACGCTCGAGCAACTCGCGCCCACTGAATCGGCGATTCTCGTGCACGGCGAGGCCGGTACCGGCAAGGAAGTCGCCGCACGCACGCTGCATCAGCTGAGCCGCCGCCGCAAGGGGCCGTTCGTCGTCTGCGACGCGCGCTCGCTCGTCGCCGAGGCGGCGAGCGGACGTCCGCTCGCGAGCGTGCTGTTCGGCCACGAGCGCGGCGCATTCAGCGGCGCCGAGCAACGCGAACCCGGCCTCGTCGATCACGCGAGCGGCGGGACGCTCTTCATCGACGAACTCACCGACCTGCCGCGCGAACAACAGGAAACGCTGCTGCGCGCGCTCGATTCGCAAACCTTCATGCGCGTGGGCGGCAACAGCGAGGTGGGCACGGATTTTCGCCTGGTCGCCGCCACGCGGGCGGTGCCGCGCGAAGCCGTCAACCAGGGCATGCTGAACGAGGATCTGTGGCTGCGCCTCGATGCCGCGGCGCTTGCCCTGCCGCCGCTGCGCGAACGCGACGACGACGCGGCGCTGCTCGCAAGCGCATGGGTCGACGAGCTCAATCTAGACGCCCAGGTGCGAGGCCTCGCCGGCACGACGCGGCTCATTGCGCCCTCGTTCATCCGCGAATGCCTCGCCTATGAGTGGCCCGGCAACGTGCGTGAGTTGCAGGAACGCGTGAGGCGCGCATGGCACGCGTCGGGCGAGGTGCTGGAAACCTTGCACGCCGAGGAAAGCAGCAGCGCCCTCTCGCGCGATATGAACGGCAGCCGTGTGCAGGTGACGGTCGGCACGCCGCTCGCCGACGTGGAAGAGATGCTGATCCGCGCGACGCTCGACGCCGTGGGCGGCACGCGCCATCGCGCGGCGTCGCTGCTCGGCATCAGCCCCAAGACGCTCTACAACAAGTTGCAGCGCATGCGCCTGAACTGAGCCCCAGGCGCTCGCACCACGAAAAAAGGCGGCCCTCCGTTACCGGAGAGCCGCCTTTTTTCTACCTGCCGCCGTTGGTCGTGCTCAGGGCAGAACCCTGCGCAGCAGCGCCTGCGCCTCGATGTATCCCGGGTCGGCAACGAGCTTGTCCCAGCGCAGCGCCTTGCCGCGCGCCAGCATGCGCTTGATGCGCTGGCCCGAAGCCTTTGCGGCGCGGCGCGGCTCGATGTTGCGCAGCGCGTCGAGCACCTTCTCGGCCTCTTGCGGCTGATTGCAGATCAGCACCATGTCGCAACCGGCCTCGAGCGCCGCCCGCGCGCCCTCGGCCAGCGTGCCGCCCTGGCGTGCGGCCTCCATCGACAGATCGTCGCTGAAGATCGCACCGGTGAAGCGCAGCTGTTTGCGCAGGATCTCCTCGACCCAGATGCGCGAGAAACCCGCCGGCTTCGAATCGATCTTCGGATAGATCACATGCCCCGGCATTACCGCCGAAAGCGAGAGGCCGAGCCAGTCGTAAGGCAGCGCATCTTCACCGAGAATCGCTTCGAGCGGGCGCTCGTCGACAGGGACCGCGACGTGCGAATCCGCCGTCGCGAAACCGTGACCGGGAAAATGCTTGCCGCAGTTGGCCATTCCGGCGAGCGCGAGACCGTGATTGAGGCTCTTGGCGAGCAGCGTGACGACTCGCGGGTCGCGATGGAACGCGCGATCGCCCACCACCTTCGACTGCCCATAGCCCAGATCGAGCACGGGCGTGAACGAGAGGTCGATGCCACACGCGCGCAGTTCGCTCGCGAGGATGTAGCCCACGGCGGTGGTCAGCTTGGTGGCGAGCAGCACGTCCTTGTCCCACAGCTCGCCGAGGCGCCCCATCGCGGGAAGCACCGTGAAGCCGTCGGTGCGAAAGCGCTGGACGCGGCCGCCTTCGTGGTCGACGGCGATCAGCAGATCGTCGCGCACCGCGCGGATCGCGTCGGTGAGCGCGACGAGCTGCGCACGGTTCTCGTAGTGGCGCGCGAACAGGATCACGCCGCCGGTCATCGGATGCGCGAGGCGGCGCACGTCGTCGTCGGTCAGCGTGGTGCCGAGCACGTCGAGCATTACCGGTCCGGGAATTCTCTTCATCGATCAGTGATTGCGTAGTGGTAGACGCCGCGCGGCGCGCACGGCGGGGAAGGTGTGCGGTTTCAGCGGCTGGTTTCGGCGATCACGAAGGACACCGCGTAGTCATGCTCGTCGGTGATGCTCACGCGCGCCGTGATGCCACGTTCGTCGAGCCACTGCGCGAGCTCGCCCGAAGCGACGATCACGGGCCGGCCGCCCGGCTCGTTGAGCGTCTGCATGGCGCGCCATGTCATCGGCATGTGCATGCCAAGGCCGATGGCCTTCGAGAACGCCTCCTTGGCGGAAAAGCGCGTGCACAGGTAAGCGAGCCCGCGTGCCGCCGAGCGCGCCTTGCGCGCCTCGTAGACTGCGAGCTCGTCGGGGCCGAGCACGCGCGGCGCGAAGCGCCCGTTGGTGCGCTCCATCACTGCCGCCACTCGGCTCACCTGGATGATGTCGGTGCCGATACCGTAGATCGCCATGAGACTCCCGTCGGTGAATGTCGGTTGCGTCGGGGCCGCGCGGGCGCGCATGCACGCCCTGCGCGCCGCGCTCGAGCCGGATCAGGTGCGTGCGCCGAGGCGCGCCGCGACCATGATCGCCTTCATTTCGCGCACCGCGTTCTCCCAGCCCGAGAAGATTGCGTGCGCAACGATCGCGTGGCCGATATTGAGCTCGACGATCCCGTCGATTGCCGCGATCGGCTGCACGTTCGTGTAGTGCAGGCCATGCCCGGCGTTGACCTTCAGGCCGAGGCTGTTGCCGCAGTTCACGCCCGCCACCACGCGCTCGAACTCGCGCTCCTGCTCGCCGGCGTCATGCGCCTCCGCGTAGCGGCCCGTATGCAGCTCGATCACGGGCGCGCCCGCTTCGTGCGCCGCGCGAATCTGCGTTTCGTCCGCGTCGATGAAGAGCGAGACGCGGCAGCCCGCTTCGGCCAGCTGACGGCACGCGGCGGCAACGGCGTCGAAGTGGCCCGCGACGTCGAGACCGCCCTCCGTCGTCAGCTCCTGGCGCTTTTCGGGCACGAGGCAGACGTCGTGCGGCTTGATCTCGCACGCGATGTCGAGCATCTCGGCCGTCACCGCGCATTCGAGGTTCATGCGCGTTTTCAGCTGCGGACGCAGCGCGCGCACGTCGGCGTCGACGATATGGCGGCGGTCTTCGCGCAGATGCAGCGTGATGGCGTCGGCGCCCGCCTCTTCGGCGAGCAGCGCCGCGCGGATCGGATCGGGGTAAGCGGTGCCGCGCGCGTTGCGCAGCGTGGCGACGTGGTCGATGTTGACACCGAGGTCGATCACATTGGGCGAAGTCAGAAAGAAGCTCATAGGTTCTGCAAGTCGATGAGGATCTGGCGCGTCGCGAGCGGCGTGCCGCCGAGGTAAGTGTTCAACAGGAAGCGCATGAGCGCCTTGCTCTGCGCAACGGTCTGGGGTCGATGGTAATCGTCCTCTTCCATGTCGAGCAACGTCTGGCCCGAAAGCACGGGCCATTGCGCGGGCCATTCGTCGGATGCCTCGCGCACGCCGCGCTCGGGATCGAACACATAGCGCCCTTCTGCCACCACGGTCTTGCGGTTCACGGTGCGGTTGAGCGCGAGCGCATAGCCCGTTTCGCGCAGCAGCACGCGCTCGAACGAGCGCAGCACCTGCACGGGCGGCTCGTCATGCGCGAGGCGCGTGAGCGTGACGACATAGTGGCGAAAGAGTTCGGGGTGCGGGTCTTCGCGTGCGAGAAACTTCACGAGCAGCTCGTTCACGTAGAAGCCGCACAGGAGCGCGTCGCCGGTCAGCGGCAACATGCCGCCCACCCATTCCGCGCCCGTGAGCGTGCGCACTTCGCCCTTGCCGGTCCATGAAAGCGCAAGCGGCTGGAAGGTTTGCAGCACGCCGCGCAGCGCCGAGTGCGGACGCTTCGCGCCCTTCGCGACGAGCGCGACGCGGCCGTGATCACGCGAAAGCACGTCGATGATGAGGCTCGTCTCGCGATACGGGTAGCTGTGCAGTACGAACGCCGGTTGCTCGGCGATGCGATAGTCGGGCGTCGTGCTGCGTGGGGTGCGCGGCAGTTGCGAACGCGCGCTGGTCTTGCGCGCGTTGCGTGGTTCGGCGCGCCCTTCGAGCGTGGCGTCGGCGCTTTCTGTCATCGCGCCGCGCGCGGTGGCCGCTTTCACGCTTTTGCTACGGGAGCGGCGCGCGCCACGGGCCTCGGAGGGCTCGTCCGGTGCGCTCGCCTCGTCCGCCTGCGCATCGTCGGGCGCGGGCCAGTCGTCGTGCAGGGTTGCGGCTGCGCCGTCGCTCATACGCGTTGGTGCCCGTGCCGGTTACTCGTAACCGTAGGCGCGCAGGCCGGCTTCGTTGTCGGCCCAGCCGCTCTTCACCTTCACGAAGGTTTCGAGGTAGATGGGCCCGTCGAAGAGCTTCTCCATGTCGAGACGCGCTTCGGTGCTGATCTGCTTGAGCTTCGCGCCCTTCTGGCCGATCACCATGGCCTTCTGGCTGTCCCGCTCGACGAGGATCGTCGCGAAGATACGGCGCAGGCGCCCTTCCTGTTCGAACTTGTCGATCAGCACGGTGCTCGTGTAGGGCAGCTCGTCGCCAGTCCAGCGGAACACCTTCTCACGCAGGATTTCGGCGGCAAGGAAGCGCTCGCTGCGGTCGGTCAGGTCGTCTTCGCCGTAGATCGGCTCGCCTTCGGGCAGATACGGCTTGAGCATCTCGAGCAGACGCTTGATGTCGTCGGAATTCTTCGCGGAAAGCGGAACGATCTCGCGGAACTCGCGCAAGCCCTGGATCTGCTGGATGAACGGATAGAGCGTGGCCTTGTCGTTCACGCGGTCGATCTTGTTCGCGATCAACAGCGTCGGCGCCTTGGGCGGAATCAGGTCGAGCACCTTCTGGTCGTCGGGACCGAACTTGCCGGCCTCGATCACGAACAGCACGGCGTCTACCGAGCTGAGCGTCGAGGTCACCGCGCGATTGAGCGAGCGGTTGAGGGCGGTGCTGTGGCGCGTCTGGAATCCGGGCGTGTCCACGAAGATGTACTGCGCGTCGTCGATCGTGTTGATGCCGGTGATGCGATGGCGCGTCGTCTGCGCCTTGCGCGACGTGATGCTGATCTTCTGGCCGACCAGCGCGTTCATCAGCGTCGATTTGCCGACGTTCGGACGGCCGACGATCGCGACCATGCCGCAACGGAAACCGGCAGGAGTAGTGGTGGGAGCGTTCATGATCGGGCCGGGAAAGAAAAACGAGAGGCGCGCCAGTGGCGCGCACGGGTGGAATCAGTGGCCGGCATCGGCCGCGCGCACAGGGATGGCGGCGCCGGCTTCGGCGTGCGCATCGATGTCGGCACCGGTGCCGCCTTCGGTCGAAGACGGCGTGTCGTTCGTGGCCGGCGCGGCTTCGCGGGTGTGCGGCGTCACGCGGGTCTCGGCGGCGCTAGCGGCGTGCGCGGCAGTCGCAGCGGTTGTGGTGCGCTCGACCGTGCGCAGCGCGGAGTCAGCCTTCGCCGCGGCAGAACGGTGAGCGACCGAGCCTGCCGTCGGCACGCTGTCGTGTGTAGCAGGGTTGTCAGCGCCCTTCTCGGCGGCTTTGTCCGTGGGCTTGTCCGTCGACTTCTCGCTGGCTTTGTCCGCGGTACGCTCGGCCTTCTCCGCTGGGCGCTCCTGCACATGCGCCGCGCGAATCACCGCCAGCGGCGCGCCCTCGCCTGCCGCAGCAGGCTGCGCTGCCGGACGCTCGGCTCGTGTCGCAGCGCGCTCGCGGCGCTCCGGCGCGCGCAGATCGAGCGCACCCTGTACGCCCGTCACGCCCGGCACGACCTCGGGTTCGGCCTTGGTCGCGCGCGCCCCCTTCGAGCGGCGCGGCTTCGCGACGAGCGCGGGAGCGGCGGCCATCACGTCGTCGAGCGCTTTCTTCGCTGCTGCCTGTTCGGCTGCGCGGCGGCTCGCGCCCGAACCCGACACCTTCACGTCGAGCTTCGGCACGGTACATTCGACTTCGAACTGCTGATTGTGCGCCGCACCATGGGTTGCAACGACGGTATATGTCGGCAGCGCGATCTTGTGCCCCTGCAGATACTCCTGCAGCAGCGTCTTGGAATCCTTGCCGAGCGTGCGCGGGTCGATGTGATCGAGGATCGGCACGTAGAGGCGCTTGATGACAGTCTGGGCGGCGTCAAAGCCACCGTCGAGGAAGATCGCGCCAAAGATCGCTTCGAGCGCGTCCGCGAGGATCGACGGACGGCGGAAGCCACCGCTGCGCAATTCGCCTTCGCCGAGCCGCAGGCCATCTGCAATATTGAGGGCCTGAGCAATCTCGTAGAGCGACTGCTGCTTGACGAGGTTCGCGCGCACGCGCGAGAGGTCGCCTTCGTCCAGCTTGCCAAAACGTTGGAACAATAGGGCAGCCACCGCGCAATTCAGAACCGAATCACCGAGGAATTCGAGGCGTTCGTTATGCGTGGCACTGTGACTGCGGTGGGTCAAAGCCTGGCGCAACAATTCCGCATTGCGAAATTCATAGCGCAAACGGCTTTCCAACGGAGATTGGGGCATGGGGAGAGTATAACGCGCCCGCCGCCCCCAACGAAAACGCGGGGCGGCGGGCGAAAAACCGTGATGAAGCGACGTTACCGAGGGTTCTTCAAGTAGCGCGCGAAGATGCGATGCGAATGAGACACACGTGCGCGCATATGTTGATTGTTGCTTCTTCGCGCGACATCTTCTTCATGCGCTGTACGCGTATCGAGCGTGCGTTACTCGAATGAACCAATGCGCCTCAGATTGCTGAAGTTCATCCAGATGAAGAACGCGCGGCCCACGACGTTCGCGTCGGGCACGAAGCCCCAATAGCGGCTGTCCGCGCTGTTATCGCGGTTGTCGCCCATCATGAAGTAGTGGCCCGGAGGCACCTTGCAGATCACGCCGCGCGCGTTGTACTGGCAGTTGTCGCGATACGGATAGTCTTCCGCGCCCACGATGAACGGTGGCACAGCGGGGTTGTTGAGGATGTTGTTCTTGCGGCCGAAGAGGTCCTGCGTGAACTCCTTCGCGTAGCCGATGCGTTCCTCGTCGAAGTAATCGCCCACCGGCGTCTCGGGCACGGGCTTGCCGTTGATCGTGAGCTGCTTGTCCTGATAGGCGACCACGTCGCCCGGCAAGCCGATCACGCGCTTGATGTAGTCGACCGACTCGTCCTTCGGATAGCGGAACACAACCACGTCGCCACGCTCGAGCGGACGGCCCTGCGTGAGCTTCGTGTTCGTGATCGGCAGGCGAATGCCGTAGTCGAACTTGTTCACGAGGATGAAGTCGCCCACGAGGAGCGTGGGCACCATCGAGCCCGACGGGATCTTGAACGGCTCCACGACGAACGAGCGCACGAGAAAGACGATCAGGATGACGGGAAAGAAACTCGCCGTGTATTCGAGCCACCACGGCTGGCGCAGCTTCTCGTTGCGCAGGTTCTGACGCGTGGCGGGCGCGTTTTCGTCGGCGAAGCGCTCGCCGATACGCTCTTGCTGACGGTCGAACTCAGCGACCGCCGCATCGGCAGCGAGTCGCCGGCGCGGCATGAAAACCAGTTTGTCTGCAACCCACGCGACGCCCGTCAGGACGACGAGCAAAAAAAGTATCAGCGCAAAATTCATGTAGAGATCCGTTGTGCGGCTTATTTGCGTAGCTTATTTGTCTTCGACACGAAGGATGGCGAGGAAGGCCTCTTGGGGAATTTCGACCGAGCCGACCTGCTTCATGCGCTTCTTGCCTTCTTTCTGCTTCTCGAGCAGTTTCTTCTTGCGCGTGATGTCGCCGCCGTAGCACTTGGCCAGCACGTTCTTGCGCAACGCCTTGATGTTTTCGCGCGCGATGATGTGCGCACCGATCGCGGCCTGGATGGCCACGTCGTACATCTGGCGCGGAATGATCTCGCGCATCTTCGCGGCCACTTCACGGCCACGGTACTGCGATTGCGAACGGTGCACGATGATGGACAGCGCATCGACCTTGTCGCCGTTGATGAGCATGTCGACCTTCACGACGTCCGAAGTGCGGTACTCCTTGAACTCGTAGTCCATCGAAGCATAGCCACGCGACACCGACTTCAGACGATCGAAGAAGTCGAGCACGATTTCCGCCATCGGAATTTCGTAGGTGAGCTGCACCTGGCGGCCGTGGTACTGCATGTTGATCTGGTTACCGCGCTTTTGCGTACAGAGCGTGATGACCGAACCCACGTAGTCCTGCGGCATGTACAGGTTCACGGTCACGATCGGCTCGCGGATCTCGGCGATCTTCGACGGCTCGGGCATCTTCGCCGGGTTCTCGACCATGATCTGCGTGCCGTCCGCCTGCACGACTTCGTACACCACGGTCGGCGCCGTGGTGATGAGGTCCATGTCGAACTCGCGCTCGAGACGCTCCTGCACGATCTCCATATGCAGAAGACCGAGGAAGCCGCAGCGGAAGCCGAAGCCGAGCGCCTGCGAAACTTCGGGCTCGTACTGGAGCGAGGCGTCGTTGAGCTTGAGCTTTTCGAGTGACTCGCGCAGTGCGTCGTACTGGTTCGCTTCGACCGGATAGAGGCCCGCGAACACCTGCGGCTTCACTTCCTTGAAGCCCGGCAGCGGTTCCGGCGCCGGCTTGGTGGCGTGCGTGACCGTGTCGCCCACCTTCGTCGCGGCGAGTTCCTTGATGCCGGCGATGATGAAGCCCACCTGCCCCGCCGACAGCTGGTCGAGATCGCGCGACTTCGGCGAGAACACGCCGACGTGCTCGACCGGATACTGCGCGCCGGTCGCCATCAGCTTGATCTTGTCCTTCGGACGCAGCGTGCCGTTGACGATGCGCACGAGCATCACCACGCCCACGTAGTTGTCGAACCACGAGTCGATGATGAGCGCTTGCAGCGGCGCTTCCGGATCGCCCTTGGGCGGCGGCACCTTGGCGATGAGCGCTTCGAGCACGTCTTCCACGCCGAGGCCCGTCTTCGCGCTGCAGCGCGTGGCGTCGGTCGCGTCGATGCCGATCACGTCCTCGATCTCTTCGATGGCGTTCTCGGGGTTGGCGGCGGGCAGGTCGATCTTGTTGAGCACCGGCACGACTTCCACGCCGAGTTCGATCGCGGTGTAGCAGTTCGCCACCGTCTGCGCCTCGACGCCCTGGCTCGCGTCCACCACGAGCAGCGCGCCTTCGCACGCAGAGAGCGAACGGCTGACTTCGTACGAGAAGTCCACGTGCCCCGGGGTGTCGATCAGGTTCAGGTTGTAGATCTTGCCGTCTCGCGCCTTATAAGAAAGCGCAGCGGTCTGCGCCTTGATCGTGATGCCGCGCTCACGCTCGAGATCCATCGAGTCGAGCACCTGCGATTCCATCTCGCGGTCGGACAGGCCGCCGCACAGCTGGATGATGCGATCGGCGAGCGTCGACTTGCCATGGTCGATGTGCGCGATGATCGAGAAGTTACGAATATGATCCATTCAGTGCCGATCAAGCGAAAAAGGCGCGCCCCAACGATAGCCAGGCACGCCTCGTAAATAGATGAGTAGGGTAGCCCCAATCCCTTCCGGGATAGGGGCCCCCGTGGAACCGGACGTGCGAGTTTCCCCGCATCCGGCTCGAGCCATACCTTTAAGGGTTGCCCCTTATAAGCCCCGTCATGGCTTTGACGGAGCCGGCTTAGTCACGTTCAAACCGCCAGCATGCACTTGCCGGTGGCAATGTGGGTGGAGCAACACCCGATT
>NZ_DATJWR010000127.1:0-3013 GCF_035501035.1 Paraburkholderia sp. | reverse complement strand
GACGCCGGCAGGCAGCGCCTGCGGCAGCCATGCCTGCCCGGAGAAGGCGCCCATGTGCCCGCCCGCATGCACGATGAGGCCCGACTGTTCGACCACGGCCGGCCCGCGCGCGCGGCCGGCGGCATGGCTCGCCTTCACTGCGGCCACGTATTGCGGGAAGTAGCCGCCGAGCAGCGTGGCGAGGTCGGGCGGCAGCGGACCGCTCCATGCAACGCCGAACACGGTGCCGCCCTGCGAAAGGTACTCGCGCACGACCGTGCCGTTGGCGAGCGTGGTCTGCTGGATGGTGTATGCGGCGGATGTCGCCGGCGTGGCGGAGGCCGCGTGTTGCATGGCCTGGGTCGTGACGGCGGAGGCATTGCCTTGCGTTGCGGCTGCGGCTGCGCTCAGCGTGGTGGCGCTTGCGCCCGCGGGTGTGGGCATGGGCGCGCCGCCGAGCGCGGCGCAGGCCGGCCGCGCGGCAATCAGGGTGACAACCAGCGCGGCGCCAAGCGTGCAGGCAAGCGCGGCGCGCCGTGCGAGCGAGCGCGCGCGCGCGCACGTGGCGGAAAACGAGGTGTGCGGATACAAGACGGCCCCTCCCTCTCGCGATAGCGCGTTGCACCATGCGCTGTCGGACCGCGCGCAAACGTTGTCGCGGGACGCAAAACAGCGGGACGGGCAACGACAGACTGCGCTTCGCTGCCCCGCCGCGACGAGCGCCGCGGCAGGGCACGAGCGACTAAGCCGTAGTATGCCCGCCCGACGTTGGAGGTGACAGTTGGCCGAACGGCCTACGTTCGGTTGCGCTCACTCAGAAACCGAGGCTAGCGAGCAGGTCGTCGACCTGTGCCTGGTCCTGCACGACGTCGGTCTTGCCTTCGGGGTTGATCTGCGGGCCGTTGAGCAAGCTCTCGGGACTGCCGGTGCTGCTCACCGTCTCGGCGAGCGCCGCCGCTGTCGCTGCGAACTGCTCGCGCCGCTCGGGCGCAATGTTCTCGACCAGCACGGTCAAGAGTTGCTGCTCGATCAGGTAGACCACGTCCATGATCTTCTTGATCACCTGCCCCGTCAGATCCTGGAAGTCCTGCGCGAGCATGATTTCGAGCAGTTGCTGGTTGGTGGCAGTGGTCGCCTGCGGCACGCCGTCCAGAAAGGACCGCGTGTCGTCCATCAGCTGGCGCACTTCCTCGCGGCCGATCGGCGCGTCGTACCACGTCGACCACCGGCTCGAAAGCTCCTTCGCGTCGCGCTCGAGCGTCTCCTGCAGCGGCTTGGCGATGTCGATCGACGTGAGCACGCGCTCGGCGGCCTGCTCGGTCATGTTCGCGACATAGCGCAGGCGGTCGCGCGCGTCGGGCACCGCCTCGGCGGCGCGCTCCACGTGCTTGTCGAGGCCGAGCTCGCGCATCGAGTCGCGCAGACTGCGCGTCAGCTGGCCGATGCGCGCGAGGATGCGGTCCGTCGCGAGTTCGCCCGCCTCGCCCGCCGCAGGCGCCGCGGCATCGAGCTGAGCGGGCGGTTCGGGCGCAACGGCGCTCTCGCCTTGCGGCCACTCACCCGCAGGAGCGCCGGACTGCGCACTGATGGGCTCGTTCACGTCAGCTCCCCGTCTTGGCCATCTTCTCGAGAATCTTGTTGAGCTTCTCGTCGAGCGTCGCGGCCGTGAACGGCTTCACTACGTAGCCGCTCGCGCCGGCCTGCGCCGCCGCGATGATGTTCTCCTTCTTCGATTCGGCCGTGACCATCAGCACCGGCAGATGCGTGAGATTCGCGTCGGCGCGGATCTCCTTGAGCATCGCGAGACCGTCGAGATTCGGCATGTTCCAGTCCGAGATCACGAAATCGTAGTTGCCGCCGCGCAGGCGCGCGAGGCCCGCTGCGCCGTCTTCGGCTTCGTCGACGTTCGAGTAGCCCAGTTCCTTGAGCAGGTTGCGAACGATCCGGCGCATCGTCGGAAAGTCGTCCACCACCAGAATCTTCATTCCCTTATCCATCTCGTTCCATTCCTCCAGGCGAAAACCCGGGCAATTATCCAGACAAGCGCACTGCCTATCCAGATAAATTAATCGCGAGCGATCGTGCAAGCTCAACCGGCCGGCACGACATCTCGATATTGGTTATCCATCAGACGCGCTGGACCCGGTCGCCCATCGAGGCGAGGCGGGTCATCACGCGCCGGCTCATGTCGGCGAGCGAGGCGATCTCGTCGGCGGCGCCGAGCGCAATCGCTTCGCGCGGCATGCCGAACACAATGCAGCTCGCCTCGTCCTGCGCGAGCGTGAACGCCCCGGCCTGGCGCATCTCGAGCAGCCCGGCCGCACCGTCGCGGCCCATGCCCGTGAGAATCACGCCGATGGCGTTCTTGCCCGCGTGCAGCGCCGCCGAGCGAAACAGCACGTCAACCGACGGACGATGCCGGTTCACCGGCGGGTCGTCGGACAAATGCGCGATGTAGTTCGCCCCGCTGCGCGCGAGCAAGAGGTGCGCGTGGCCCGGCGCGATGTAGGCGTGGCCGGGCAGCACACGCTCGCCGTGCTCCGCTTCCTTGACGGTGATGCGGCACAGCCCGTTCAGGCGCTGCGCGAACGACTTCGTGAACCCCGGCGGCATGTGCTGCGCGATCAGCACGGCGGGCGCGTCGGGCGGCAGCGGCTGCAGCACTTCGCGGATCGCCTCGGTGCCGCCCGTCGAAGCGCCGACGATGATCAGCTTCTCGGTGGAAACCAGCGGGTTGTTGATCATCGGCGCCGGGCTCGCGGCGTGCGCGGCGGCATGGCCATGGGCGCCGTGGCCGCCGTGAGCGCCGTGGGCGGTTGCCGCGCCGGCGGCCGGCGCGCTCGGCGCATGGTGCGCACGCACGCGTGCGCGCGCAGCTGCGCGCACCTTGTCTGCGAGCTTTTCCGCGTATTCGAGCATGCCGTCGCGAATGCCGACCTTCGGCTTGGTCACGAAGTCGACCGCGCCGAGTTCGAGCGCGCGCAGCGTGATTTCGTTGCCGCGCTCGGTCAGCGACGACACCATCACGACCGGC
>NZ_DATJWR010000126.1:0-18337 GCF_035501035.1 Paraburkholderia sp. | reverse complement strand
GTCGCGTCTCGGCGCGAACGCGATGCTGGCCGTTTCGATGGCCGTCGCAAAGGCTGCCGCTGAAGAAGCCGGCCTGCCGCTGTACCGCTACTTCGGCGGCTCGGGCGCGATGCAACTGCCGGTTCCGATGATGAACATCGTGAACGGCGGCGCGCACGCGAACAACAGCCTCGACATTCAGGAATTCATGATCGTGCCGGTGAGCCAGCCGACCTTCCGTGAAGCGCTGCGTTGCGGCGCGGAAGTGTTCCACGCGCTCAAGAAGATCCTCTCGGATCGCGGCATGAGCACGGCGGTGGGCGACGAAGGCGGCTTCGCGCCGAACTTCGGCAGCAACGACGAGTGCCTCTCGACCATCCTGCAAGCCATCGAGAAGGCCGGCTACCGCGCCGGTGAAGACGTCCTGCTCGCGCTCGACTGCGCGGCGAGCGAGTTCTACCACGACGGCAAGTACCAGCTCGCGGGCGAAGGCCTGCAGCTTTCGTCGGCTGAGTTCGCCGACTACCTCGCGACGCTCGCCGACAAGTTCCCGATCGTCTCGATCGAAGACGGCATGCACGAAAGCGACTGGGCAGGCTGGAAGCTGCTCACCGACAAGCTCGGCAAGAAGGTTCAGCTTGTGGGCGATGACCTGTTCGTCACGAACACGCGCATCCTGAAGGAAGGCATCGAGAAGGGCATCGCCAACTCGATCCTTATCAAGATCAACCAGATCGGCACGCTGACGGAAACCTTCGCGGCAATCGAGATGGCCAAGCGCGCCGGCTACACGGCCGTGATCTCGCACCGCTCGGGCGAAACCGAAGATTCGACGATCGCGGACATCGCCGTCGGCCTGAACGCCGGTCAGATCAAGACCGGTTCGCTCTCGCGCAGCGACCGCATCTCGAAGTACAACCAGCTGCTGCGCATCGAGGAAGATCTCGGTGATATCGCCAGCTATCCGGGCAAGTCGGCGTTCTATAACCTGCGCTAAGCGGAATCAACGCCGGCCGCAGCCTTGCCGTCCTTTTTTGTAATCTCCCTCCGCCGCCCTGCGTATAGCGCAGGGCGGCGTGTATTTATCCGGCACCTTTCATGCGGCTTGTCACTGTCGTTCTGATCATCCTGCTCGTGCTGATTCAGTATCCGCTCTGGTGGGGCCACGGTGGCTGGCTGCGCGTGCATGAGCTGCAGGAGCAGCTTGCGCAGCAGCAGAAGCAGAACGACGACGAGAAACTGCGCAACGAACGCATCGCGGGCGAAGTGCAGGATCTGCAGAACGGTACCGCGGCCGTCGAGGAGCGCGCGCGCTACGAGATGGGCATGGTGAAGGACGGCGAGGTGTTCGTGCAGTTCGTCTCGCCGAACCAGCCGCCGCCCGCGACGCCGAGTGGCTCGTCGAATACGTCCACGCGCGGCGAGATGTCGGCAGCGCCGGTCAAGGTGGTGCCGAATCCCGTTTCACGCGTGCCGGAGAAGAAGCACGCGCACGCGAAGGAAACGAAGAAGGCAGGCTAAACGGCGAGGCCGCATCGGGCCAGAAAGCAAAAGGCGCGGCTTTGAGCCGCGCCTTTTTTTGCCTCGATTTCCGGGGCGCGGGGGGCGCTTACCAGCCCCAACCCGGATAGCCGTAGCCAACCCCGGTCCCCAAGCCATATCCCCAGCCACCGCTGTAGTAGCTGCCGTAGAAGGTCACAGGCGGTGCCCACGCGCGGGGCCATGTCTGGGCAGCGGCTTCGGCGGCCATTGCGCGGTCCTGGTCGGCGAGCACCTGGCGATCGATCGCGTCGTAGCGGGCCCTCTCATCCGGCGTTAGCACCGGGGCGCTCGCCGCAAGGTCCGACTGGCCGGAGGGCAGGCGGCTATAGATCGGCGACGGGCCCGGCGGGTCCAGTGTGCAGCCGCTCATGAGAGCCACACCCGCACCGAGCGTCGCGAGGACGAGCAGGGCCGCCCTGCGCGGCGTCAGCGCGCGCAACGGTAGTGAGCAGCGTTGGTCGAAGCGTTCGCTCTTCATCATGCGTCTCTTCATCTATCGGACACCTAAGCAAGATGAGATGGCAAAGAGGCCCGCGATTCCACGCGAGCCTCTGTTTGAGTCGCCGCGAGAGCCGGCGGCACGAACTGCGCTCAGCCGCGCACGCGCTACGCCTTAGTGACGCTGCTCCGCGGCCGGGCTGACTCCCTCTGAGAGCCCGGTCAGTGCGAAAAGTTGCGCGACATCCACGGGATCGAACTCGTAGCGCTGGTTGCAATAGTCGCAGTGAATCTCGACATGGCCGCGCTCCTCGATCACACCATCGATTTCCGCACGGCCCAGCATCCTGAGCATCGCACCCACTTTCTCGCGCGAGCACGAGCACTGGAAGTGCGGCGTGACGGGCTCGAAGTGGCGCACGTTCTCCTGCCAGAAGAGGCGGCGGAACAGTGTCTCGCTGTCCTGCTCGAGCATTTCGTCGCGCTTGAGCGTGCCGCCGAGCGTGCAGACGCGCTCCCACGTGTCGGTGTCGTGCTCGCCCTGGTGCGGCACGATGCCGCCGTCGCCGGGCAGCTTCTGCAGCAGCATGCCGACTGCGCGCTCGTCGTTGGCCGCAAGCCAAAGGCGCGTGTCGAGCTGCTCCGAGTGATGCATGTAATGCTCGAGCACCGAGGCGATCGACTTGAGCGGCCCGTCTTCGCCGTTGAGCGGCACGATGCCCTGATACGGCTGCTGGCCCGGCTGCTTCTTCGCGGGGTCGAGCGTGATCACGCAGCGGCCGTTGCCGTCCGGATTGATGAGATCGCCGAACGTGAGTTCGTCGCCGAGCGGCAGGGCATTCGCGCCGATGAAATCTTCGCCCAGACGCGCGGTCGCGCGCATCGTGAGATCCGAGCTGCACTGCACGACCAGCATCTTGACCGGGCCGTCGCCGAAGATCTGCATGATCAGCGTGCCGTCGAACTTGAGATTCGCCGAAAGCAGCGCGCACGCCGCCATCATCTCGCCGAGCGCCGTGCGCACGGGCGCCGGGTACTGGCGGCGCGCGAGCACCTCCTGCCAGGTATTGCGCAGCGAGACGATCTCGCCACGCACCGGCGCGGCGCTGAACATGAATTTCTGCAACTGGTCGTTCACAATCTTTTCCTTCGTTTCGATCCGGCGGCTCGTGTCGCGCAAGGCCTGGGGCGTGCCGCCCCTAGCCAATGCGCACGAGCTGCGCCTTGAAATATTCGCGGCGCTGCGCGTAGACATCCGCGTTGCGCTTGAGGCCGGCGATATCGGCCTCGGTGAGTTCGCGCACCACCTTGGCCGGCGCGCCGAGAATCAGCGAGTTGTCGGGGAACACCTTGCCTTCGGTGACCACCGCACCCGCGCCAACCAGACAGTTGCGGCCGATTACCGCGCCATTCAAGACCACGGCCTGAATGCCGATCAGCGCGCCTTCCTTGACGGTGCAGCCGTGCAGCATGGCCTGATGGCCGACTGTCACGTTTGCCTCGAGTGTGAGCGGGTAGCCGGGGTCCGTATGCAGCACCGCGCCTTCCTGCACATTGCTGCGCGGGCCGACCGTGATGGGCTCGTTGTCGCCGCGCAGCGTCGCGCCGAACCAGACGCTCGCGTGTTCGGCCAGTTCGACCTTGCCGATGATGGCCGCGTTGTCCGCGACGAACACGCTTTCGTGAATGATCGGTGCGGCTTCGCCTAGCTTGTAGATGGCCACGGTATTGCGTCTCCTGTGTCTTTGGGGCGGCTGCCGGCCGAGTCGCGCGGGCGCTGCGACGCGCGACGCTGGGCGGGTGAATCGCGTATTGTAAACCGTTGCGCGCGCTCTCCGCCTGGCGCGGCTTTGCGCGATGGTTTTCCGCTCCCCGTTTCTTTTGCCGATGAATTCCGTTTTCTCTGCCGCCAACGCTGGCGGCTCTCCTGAAGCGCTGGCGCCCTCTGCCGCGCCAGCGTGCTGGCGCACGGCCGCGCTCGATGCACTGCGCGAATGCGAGCCGCTCGCCAAGACCGAAGCAGTGCGCGCGCTACATGCGCAAGCCCGCAGTGGCGCGCCGCGCTGGCAGGCGCAGCGCGTCATCGCGGTGCCGGATGGCCTGCCGGGCCGCCCCGCGCGGCCGGCGCTGGTCGAGCCGCGCGAACTGCAGCGCCGCAGCATGAGCACCGCGCAAGGCCGTGTGGTGCTGCTGCACGCGCTGGCCCACATCGAATTCAACGCGATCAATCTGGCGCTCGACGCGGTCTGGCGCTTCGCCGGGATGCCCGACGCTTTCTACGCCGACTGGCTGAAGGTCGCCGCGGAGGAGGGGTACCACTTCTCGCTGCTGTGCAAGCGGCTCGCCGACTACGGCCACGCATACGGCGACTTCCCAGCACACAACGGCCTGTGGGAGATGTGCGAGCGCACGAGCGCCGACGTGCTCGCGCGCATGGCGCTCGTGCCACGCGTGCTCGAGGCGCGCGGACTGGACGCCTCGCCGCCCATCCGCGCACGACTGAAGCAGGCGGGCGACGACGAATCGGCGGCGATCCTCGACATCATCCTGCGCGACGAAGTGGGTCACGTGCGCATCGGCAACCATTGGTTCCGCTACCTGTGCGAGGCGCGCGACCTCGACCCGCATGCAGCGTGGCTTGCGCTTGCCGAGCAGTATCGCGCGCCGCGCATGCGTGGGCCGTTCAACTTCGAGGCGCGGCGCTCGGCGGGCTTCGACGAGACCGAACTGCATACGCTGGCCGCTCAGGACGCGGCGGAGCAGACTGCCGCGAAGGAGTCAACGGAGCGAAACGCCAGCGAATGATGCGCGGCGGTTGCCGGTCGCCTATATAATCGAACGATCATTCGTTTTTCGTTTTTTGGATAGCGGCGCAAATCAATGAATCTCTCTCGTTCCGAATTCGTCGACGTCAATGGCATCCGGCTGCATGTGCGCCGCTGGGGCGCCGGGGACGCGCCCGTTCTCTTCATGCTGCATGGCTGGATGGACGTCGCAGCATCGTTCCAGTTCGTCGTCGACGCGCTCGAAGGCGACTGGCAGGTGATCGCGCCCGACCTGCGCGGCTTCGGCCTGTCCGACTGGCCCGTCGGGCAGGGGCGCGGCAGCAACTACTGGTTCCCCGATTATCTCGCCGATCTCGACGCGCTGCTCGAGCACTATGCGCCCGCGGGCCAGGTGGACCTCGTCGGGCACAGCCTCGGCGCGAACATCGTGTGCCTCTATGCGGGTGTGCGGCCCGAGCGCGTGCGCCGCGTGGTCGATCTGGAAGGCTTCGGCCTGCCGGCGACCTCGCCCGCGCAGGCGCCGCGCCGCGTGCGCGACTGGCTCGACGAAGTGCGCACGCCGCCGCAGTTGCGCTCATACGCGTCGCTCGATGCGGTGGCCGCGCGGCTCGTGAAGACGAATCCGCGGCTGATTGCGTCGCGGGCGCGCTTTCTCGCCGAATACTGGTCGAAGCCGGACGGCGAGGGCGGCTACGTGCTGCTCGGCGACCCGGCGCACAAGATGCGCGGGCCGCTGCTCTATCAGCTCGACGAGGTGATGGCGATCTGGTCGCAGGTGCTCGCGAAGGTGTTGCACGTCGAAGCCGCCGGCTCCGAGACGCTCGCGCGGCTTGCTGGGGCCGTCCCGATCGACGCGTTCAAGAAGCGCTTCGAGGCGTTTGCCGATTGGCGCGAGCGTATCGTCGACGAGGCGGGGCACATGGTGCACCACGATCAGCCCGAAGAGGTCGCGCGCCTGATCGAGGCGTTCTGCGCATAAGCCGGCAAGCCGGCTCCCTGGGCCGCGCTTGCGCCTCACGGGCCGCCCCGACGATTCCACTGCATTGCAGTAAAATAGGCGCTTATTCTTTTCCCGTATGCGATGAACGCCGACCTCCACTGTCACTCCACTGTCTCCGACGGCCAATTGGCTCCGGCTGCCGTCGCGCAACTGGCGAAGACCGGCGGCGTGACGCTGTGGGCGCTCACCGATCACGATGAGCTCGGCGGTCAGCGTGAGGCGCGCGAGGCGGCCGAGGCGCTCGGCATGCGCTATCTGAGCGGCGTCGAGATTTCGGTCACCTGGGCTTCGCGCACGGTGCACATTGTCGGGCTGCACGTCGATCACACTTGCGCCACGCTGGTCGAAGGGCTCGCGCGCACGCGCAACGGCCGGGCGGCGCGCGCCGAGGCGATCGGCGAGCGCCTGGGCGAACTCGGCATACCCGACGCCTATGCGGGCGCGATCCAGTACGTCTCGAATCCCGATCTGATCTCGCGCACGCACTTCGCCCGTTTTCTCGTGGAAAGCGGACGCGCGCAGAACATGCAGGACGCGTTCTCACGCTGGCTCGGCGACGGCAAGCCCGGTTACATTGCGCACCGCTGGGCGAAGCTCGCGGACGCTATCTCGTGGATCAAGGCGGCGGGTGGCGAGGCGATCGTCGCGCATCCTGGCCGCTACACTTACACCCAGCTCGAATTCGACACGTTTTTCGGTGAATTCATCGATCTGGGCGGCAAGGCCATTGAAGTCGTCACCGGCAGCCATACGCCGGATCAGTACGCCGAGTACGCGGCGGTCGCACGGCGCTTCGGCTTCGAAGCATCGCGTGGCTCGGATTTCCACGCGCCGGGTCCCGATTCGATCGAACCGGGTACATTGCCGCCGCTTCCTTCCGATCTCAAACCTGTCTGGGAGCGATGGCTGTAGGCCACGCATGCCGCGTGGCCCACAGACTCCGTTCCCCGTACGCTCGCCGCGAGGCGGTTTGAGCCGTTCGAGCGCGTTTCACCGGATTTTGCTGTCGCTTGTCGACCGGAGTCAGTGCTTTGGCACTGACTCCGGACCGATGCAGAGCCGTCGACCAGAGCCGAGCCGCTGTCTCGGCGCTGACTTTGGTCCCGTAGCGCATCTCCGGTCCCATTCAAAGTGGTTGCTTTCATTTTCCAGCGGTATCCAGCTGTTTCCCGATGACACCCGTTAGCTGACTACTGCCATGTCCCAGTTCTTCCGGCTTCATCCAGAGAATCCGCAGTCGCGCCTCGTCAAGCAGGCGGCGCAGATCATCCGCGACGGCGGCGTGATCGCGTTGCCCACGGACTCGAGCTACGCGCTTGCCGCGCGCATCGACGACAAGCAGGCAGCCGAGCGCCTGCGCCGCATCCGCGGTCTCGACGAGAAGGCGCTGCTTTCGCTGATGGTGCGAGACCTTTCCGAGCTCGCGAACTTTGCGATGGTGGACAACCGCCAGTATCGGCTCATCAAGTCGGTGACGCCGGGGCCCTATGTGTTCGTGCTGGAGGCGACGAAGGAAGTGCCGCGCCGCCTTTCGCACCCGTCGCGCAAGACGATTGGGCTGCGCGTGCCGGGTCACCCCATTCCGCTTGCGATACTCGAAGAACTGGGCGAGCCGCTGCTCGCTTCCACGCTGATCCTGCCGCCCGACACCGAGCCGCTGAACGACCCCGAGGAGATCCGCGAGCGCCTGGAAAAACAGCTCGATCTCGTGATCGACGGCGGGGCGTGCCCGTGCGAGCCGTCCACGGTCATCGACCTCACCGGCGAGCAGCCGGTGCTCGTGCGCCCCGGGCGGGGTTCGCTCGCGCCGTTCGGCATCGAAGAAGAACAGACGTGAAGCGGTGGCCGCTCCGCGTGGCCATTGCGCGGTTGATACAATAGCCCGCCATGGAAGCCAACCTGATTCAGACGATTGCCGTCTACGCCTTGCCGGTCATCTTCGCGATTACGCTGCATGAGGCCGCGCACGGCTATGTTGCGCGCTTGCTCGGCGACAACACCGCCTATGTACTCGGCCGCGTGTCCTTCAACCCGATGCGTCACATCGATCCGATCGGCACGATCGCGATGCCGCTCGTGCTGTATTTCCTGACGAATGGCGCGTTCGTGTTCGGTTACGCGAAGCCTGTGCCGATCGCCTTCAGCAATCTGCGCAATCCACGCTGGGGCACGCTGTGGGTCGCGGCGGCCGGGCCGCTGTGCAACTTCGCGCAGGCGCTCGTGTGGGGCCTGTTCGGCGTGGCGCTCGCGGTGTTGGCCGTCAATGAGCCGTTCTTCACGCGCATGGCCGCGGCCGGCGTGGGCGTGAACCTCGTGCTCGGCGTGCTGAACCTATTCCCATTGCCGCCGCTCGACGGCGGCCGCGTGCTCGCGGCCCTCCTGCCCACGCGCGCGAGCATTGCGCTCTCGCGCCTCGAGCCCTATGGTTTCATCATCGTGATGGGGTTGCTCGTGAGTGGCATCTTCACGCGATTCTGGCTGCGTCCGCTCGTCAGTCTAGGTTACGACGCGGTCACGGCCATCCTTACCCCTCTTGTATCGCTCTTTTCATAACATCATGTTCCCAGACCGTATCTTCTCCGGCATGCGGCCCACAGGGTCGCTGCACCTCGGCCACTATCACGGCGTGCTGAAAAACTGGGTGCGGCTTCAGTCCGAGTACCCGTGCTTCTTTTGCGTGGTCGACTGGCATGCGCTCACCACGCACTACGAAACGCCGGATGTGATCGAAAAGAACGTCTGGGACGTGCTGATCGACTGGCTCGCGTCGGGCATCGACCCGAACCAGGCCACGCTCTTCATCCAGAGCCGCGTGCCGGAGCATGCGGAGCTCGCTTTGCTGCTCGGCATGAGCACGCCGCTCAGCTGGCTCGAACGCGTGCCGACCTACAAGGAGCAGATCGAGAAGCTGCGCGACAAGGATCTCGGCACCTACGGTTTCCTCGGCTATCCGGTGCTGATGGCTGCCGACATCCTGCTGTACCGCGCGTCGCTCGTGCCGGTGGGCGAGGACCAGGTGCCGCACGTCGAGATGGCGCGCGAGATGGCCCGCCGCTTCAATTACATGTACGGTCGCGAGCCGGGCTTCGAGGAGAAGGCGAACGAAGCCGCGAAGAAGCTGGGCGGCAAGCGCTCGAAGCTCTATCACGAGCTGCGCAACGCCTACCAGCAGGAGGGCAACGAAGAAGCGCTCGAACAGGCGCGCGCGATGCTCTCGGAGTCGCAAAGCCTTTCGATGAACGATCGCGAGCGCCTCTTCGGTTACCTCGAAGGTTCGCGCAAGATCATCCTGCCCGAGCCGCAGGTGCTGTTGACCGAAGCTTCGCGCATGCCGGGCCTCGACGGCCAGAAGATGTCGAAGTCGTACGGCAACACGATCGGCCTGCGCGAAGACGCCGAGTCGATCACGAAGAAGGTCCGCACGATGCCGACCGACCCGGCCCGCGTGCGCCGCACCGATCCGGGCGATCCGGACAAGTGCCCGGTGTGGCAGCTCCACCAGGTCTACACCGATGCCGAGACGCACGACTGGGTTCAGAAGGGCTGCCGCTCGGCGGGCATCGGCTGCCTGGAGTGCAAGCAGCCGGTGATCGAGGGCATTCTGCGCGAGCAGCAGCCGATGCTCGAGCGCGCCCAGAAGTACATGGACGATCCGTCCCTGTTGCGCGCGATCGTCGCCGATGGTTGCGACAAGGCGCGCAAGTTCGCCAACGAGGCGATGCGCGACGTGCGCGAGGCGATGGGCCTCTCGTACAACTGAGGCCCATCAGGCTGCGCACCATGACGACGCCGCTCGACGCCGCCGCAGGGTCGCAAGGCGGACTGGCCCATCCCGGGCTGGCAGAGCCTTCGCGCTGGGTGTGCCGCTGGGCGCACCTGATCGCACCCGGGGGCGCCGTGCTCGACGTGGCTTCGGGCTCGGGCCGGCATGCACGCTGGCTCGCCGGGCGGGGCCACCCCGTCACGGCCCTCGATCGCGACGCCGCGGCGCTTGCCACACTTCGCGATGTGGCGGGTGTCGCGACGTTGGAGTGCGATCTCGAACGCGCTCCCTGGCCGCTCGCCGCCGACGCGCGCTTTGCCGCTGTAGTCGTCACGAACTATCTGCACCGGCCGCTCATGCCGCGTCTCATCGATGCACTGGCCCCGGGCGGCGTGCTCATCTACGAGACCTTCGCGCAGGGCAACGAGACCGTGGGCAAGCCGTCGAACCCTGCATTCCTGCTTGCGCCGGGTGAGTTGCTCGCCGTCTGTACGCCCGCCTTGCGGGTAGTCGCCTACCAGGACGGATTTCTCCCACAGCCGCGTGAGGCGTATATTCAGCGCATCTGCGCCGTACGGGAAAAAACGACCTCAGTGCCCCCTGAAAAGGCCGGTAATCTACCTGGGAGCCAGGTCCTACCCGTAGCGCGTTACGATCTGACCGGCTAATCCGCTACAATCGCGGTTTAACCGACTCATTTTTCTGGCGTTTCATGGCTAACGGCACTCAGGACGGCATTACGCTGCGTGGCAGCATTCCCGCGATCGTCACCCCCATGCACGAGGACGGCAGTCTCGATCTGCCGGCGTTCCGCAAACTGATCGACTGGCATGCGCAAGAGGGGACGGATGGCCTCGTCGTCGTCGGTACGAGCGGGGAGTCCGCAACGCTTGACGTCGAAGAACACATCCTGATGATCAGGACGGCTGTCGAGCACGCGGCGGGCCGCATGCCGATCATCGCAGGCGCCGGCGGCAATTCCACGGCCGAGGCGATCGAACTCACGAAGCACGCCAAGGAAGTCGGCGCCCACGCGTCGCTCCAGGTCGTACCCTATTACAACAAGCCAACCCAGGAAGGCATGTACCGCCACTTCGCGAAGATCGCTGAAGACGTGGACCTGCCGGTCATTCTCTACAACGTGCCGGGCCGTACGGTCGCGGACATGTCGAACGAGACCATCCTGCGTCTGGCCGAAGTGCCGGGCATCGTGGGCGTGAAGGAGGCGACGGGCAGCATCGACCGCGCCGCGCACCTCATCAAGCACGCGCCCGAAGGCTTCCGGATCTTCAGCGGCGACGATCCCACGGCGATCGCGCTGATGCTGCTGGGCGGACACGGCAATATTTCGGTGACGGCGAACGTAGCGCCGCGCCAGATGAGCGACCTGTGCAAGGCTGCGATCGCAGGCGACGCGAAGACCGCGCGCGCGATCCATCTGAAGCTCTTGTCGCTGCACAAGAATCTGTTCATCGAATCGAATCCGATTCCGGTGAAGTGGGCGCTGCAGGAACTCGGCCGCATTGAAGGCGGCATTCGTCTGCCGCTCACGCCGCTCGACGCGCGCTACCACGACGTGGTGCGCGCCGCGCTGCGCGAAGCCGGCCTGACTGGCTGATCCGTTCAGCCTGTCGCTTATTTTTCAACCGACGCCGCCACGGCCCAACCGCTGCCAGATTTCCAACGGATCATCTGGCAGAGCGAGGCTCAGCGTTCCCGTATCACGAAGGCCCACATGAAACGTTCCGCTTTTTCCCTCCACGCAACCCGCATGGCGGTGCTGGCGCTTGCACTCGGCTCGCTCGCAGGCTGCGAGTCGCTGAACGACATGTTCGCGTCGGATCGCGTCAACTACAAGGACACGCCGACCGCGCCGCCGCTCAACGTGCCGCACGATCTGTCGTCGGCGCCGAGCGACCAGAAGTACGTCGCGCCGCCGCCCACGATCACGCTCGGCGGTGCCGCGCAGCGCACCGTCACGCCGGCAGGCAACGCGACGCTCGGCATACCCAGCGCGCAGGATCCGCTCGGCATGCACGTCGAGCGCGACGGCGACCGCCGCTGGCTCGTGGTGGACGGCCGCAGTCCTGACGACGTCTGGCCGCAGTTGCAGGAGTTCTGGACCGAAAGCGGCTTCACGCTCGCAACGGACTCGCCGTCCACGGGCATCATGACGACGGACTGGGCCGAGAACCGCGCCAACATTCCGGACGACTGGTTCCGCCGCACCGTTGGGCGCGTGATCGATTTCGCGTACTCGTCGGGCACGCGCGACCGCTTCCGCACGCTGGTGTCGCGCGGGCCGGACGGTCAGACCGATATCTCCGTCACGCATAGCGCGATGGAAGAAGTGCTGACGGGCCAGGACAAGACGGGGTCGAAGTGGGTGGAGCGTCCGCGTGATCCGGCCCTCGAAGCCGCGTTCCTCTCGAAGATCATGCAGAAGTTCGGCCTGACCGACGCGCAGTCCAAGCAACTGCTGACCGACGCGCGCCCGTCGACGGCCGCAGTCAAGGTCGCTGCCGGTCCCGACGGCATGACGCTGGACTTGCCGGAAGCGTTCGACACCGCATGGCTGCGCGTGGGTCTCGCGCTCGACCGTACGAACTTCACGGTCGACAACCGCGACCGCGAGAAGGGTATCTACTACGTCCGTTACGCCGATTCCATGCAGGAATTGAAGGGCGACGGCCTGCTCGGCAAGCTTTTCTACAACCCGAAGAAGGCCGCGAAAGACCAGGGACCGGAGTTCCTCGTCGCGGTGCGCGCGGCGGGCAATACGCAGACCCAGGTTGCCGTCGTCGACCAGAGCGGCCGGATCGATACGTCGTCGGACGCGCAGCGCATCGTGTCCGCGCTGCATGCCCAGCTGAACTGACGTGCGTTTTGCGAGCCTCGGCAGCGGTAGCGAAGGCAACGCACTGGTCGTAGAAGCTGGCAATGGCGCGACGCCCACGCGCGTGCTGCTCGACTGCGGTTTCTCAGCGAAGGAAGTCGAGCGGCGTCTCGCGCGCGCGGGCCTTGCCGCCGACACGCTCACCGCGATTCTCGTCACCCACGAACACAGTGACCATATCGGCAGCGCGCTCACGCTGGCGCGTCGCTGGTCGACTCCTCTTTACATGAGCTGGGGAACGGCGCAGGCCGTGGGCGCCGACGAGGCCGGCGTCGACCTCAACGTGCTGTGGGGCGACGAGTTGGTCGAAATCGGCGAACTCGGCGTGTTGCCGTACACGGTGCCACACGACGCGCGCGAGCCGCTGCAGTTCGTGTTCAGCGACGGCGCGAGCCGACTCGGTGTGTTGACCGACGTCGGCGAATCGACGCCGCATATCTCCAATGTGCTCGGCGGGTGCGACGCGCTCGTGCTCGAATTCAACCACGACCTCGACCTGCTCGCGACGAGCCGTTATCCGGCGTCGCTCAAGGCCCGCATTGGCGGGTCTCATGGACATTTGAACAACGAGGCGGCGGCCGGCATTCTCTCGGGGCTCGATCGTGGGAAGCTGCGGCACCTGGTTGCCGCGCACCTGAGCCAGCAGAACAACACCCCCGAACTCGCACATGCGGCGATGGCGGCTGTTCTTGGCAATGCCGCAACGGAAATCGGGGTCGCTTCGCAGGCCGAGGGATTCGACTGGATTGCGCTCTGAGTCCTTTGCTTGCGGTGTTGGCCAGAACGAAAAGGCGAAAAAAAGCCCATGACAGAAGTCATGGGCTTTTTGCCTGATGGAGCCGATCCTGTTCGATTCGGCCCCGCCAGAGGGGTTAGTTACGATTGCCGCCGAAGATGCCGAGAATGGCGAGCAGGTTCACGAACACGTTATACAGGTCCAGATAGATCGCGAGCGCGGCCGAGATGTAGTTCGTCTCGCCGCCGTTCACGACGCGCTGCACATCGAACAGCATATAGGCCGAGAAGATCGCGATCGCGAGCACCGAGACGGTGAGCATCAGCGCGGGCAACTGCAGGAAGATGTTCGCCACGCCGGCGAGCAGGATCACGATCACGCCCATGAAAAGCCACTTGCCGAGACCGGAGAAGTCGCGCTTGCTGACCGTGGCGATCGTTGCCATGGTCGCGAAGATGACGCCGGTGCCCCCGAAAGCGAGCATGATGAGCTGCGGGCCGTTCGAAAAGCCGAGGATGAACGACAGCAGGCGCGAAAGCATCAGGCCCATGAAGAACGTGAAGCCCAGCAGCACGAACACGCCTACCGAGCTGTTCTTGGTGCGCTCGATGGCGAACATGAAGCCGAAAGCAATCGCGAAGAACGCGAGCAGGCTCATGGCCGGACTGGTGGCGGCGAAGAGCGAGAAGCCGGTTGCGACACCCACCCACGCGCCGAGCACCGTCGGCACCATCGACAGCGCGAGCAGCCAGTAGGTGTTGCGCAGTACGCGGTTGCGGGTCTCCGCCGAAGTGACGGTGCCGCCGCGGCCGAAGTTATAGGGATACTCGTTCATGCTTTCTCCTTGCGTGAGACGCGTGGTTGGCGGTGCACGGCAGATGCGCGACCCGCTACCTCTTAAGATACGTGCGGAGACCTGGAGTTTCAACAGGATGCCACACGGTTTCGGTTATGTTGCGACAGCGTATGCCGCCAATCTTAACGCTCGCTGAAAGGCCGGCCGCGCGGCTTTTGCGCCCCAGGAGCAGGCACATGGTCCAATTCGCCGGTCTAACAGGGTTCAATCGCAATCATACATGGGAACATGCTACAATTGCGGATTCATTTGAATCTGTAACCTCTTAATTTTCTGGAGTTTTTATGGCGATCGAACGTACCCTGTCGATTATCAAGCCGGACGCAGTGGCAAAGAACGTGATCGGCCAGATCTACAGCCGCTTCGAAAACGCTGGCCTGAAGGTCATTGCCGCTCGCATGGTCCACCTCTCGCGCGCCGACGCTGAGAAGTTCTATGCTGTTCACGCAGCGCGCCCGTTCTTCAAGGATCTCGTCGACTTCATGGTTTCGGGTCCGGTGATGATCCAGGTGCTGGAAGGCGAAAACGCCATCCTGAAGAACCGCGATCTGATGGGTGCAACCGACCCGAAGAAGGCAGACAAGGGCACGATCCGCGCCGACTTCGCTGACAGCATCGACGCGAACGCCGTACACGGCTCGGACGCTGCTGAAACGGCTGCCGTGGAAATCGCGTTCTTCTTCCCGCAAGTCAACGTCTACTCGCGCTAAGCACGGCGCCAGCAGACTGTAGTCCAGGTAGCATAGGGTCGCGAACGGCGATGACGCTCACCGTCCGTTTTCCGGTGCCGCGCAAGTGCGCGGGCTGCCGGGCTAGGCGGGTGGTGGGCGCGCTCTCGCACTGAAATGGCAGGATTGATCATGACGAGCAGCTCCACCGTCAACCTTCTCGATCTCGACGCCCAAGGGCTCATCGCCTATTGCGAGAGCCTGGGCGAGAAGCCGTTTCGCGCCAAACAGCTTCAGCGCTGGATCCATCAATACAATGCCGCCGACTTCGACGGCATGACGGATCTGGCCAAGTCACTGCGCGAAAAGCTGAAAGGGCGAGCCTGCATCGGCATGCCCGCCATCGTTTCCGACAACGTTTCCTCCGACGGCACGCGCAAATGGCTCGTGGATGTCGGCAACGGCAACGCGGTCGAAACCGTGTTCATCCCCGAAGAAGGCCGCGGCACGCTGTGCGTGTCCTCGCAGGCGGGGTGTGCGGTCAATTGCCGGTTCTGTTCCACCGGCAAGCAAGGTTTCTCACGCAATCTCACCACCGCTGAGATCATCGGTCAGTTGCGCATGGCGGAATTCGCCCTGCGCGCTTCGCTTCTTGGAGAGGCCGGCGGCCGGGCGACCGGCGGTGAGGGCAAGGGTGAGCGCGTCATCACGAACGTCGTGATGATGGGCATGGGCGAGCCGCTCCTGAATTACGACGCGGTCGTGCCGGCGATGCGCCTGATGCTCGACGACAACGCGTACGGCCTGTCGCGCCGGCGCGTCACGCTGTCCACCTCGGGCGTCGTGCCGATGATGGATCGTCTCGGCGCCGATTTGCCCGTGGCGCTCGCCGTCTCGCTGCACGCGCCGAACGACGCGCTGCGCGACGAGCTCGTGCCGCTCAATCGCAAATACCCGCTGCGCGAGCTGATGGCGGCGTGCCAGCGCTATCTCGAAGTCGCGCCGCGCGATTTCATCACGTTCGAGTACTGCATGCTCGACGGCGTCAACGACACCGAAAAGCACGCGCGCGAATTGCTCGCGGTGACGCGCGACGTGCCGTGCAAGTTCAATCTGATTCCGTTCAACCCGTTCCCGGAGTCGGGCCTGTTGCGCTCGAAACCGGATCAGATCAAGCGCTTTGCGCAGATCCTGATGGATGCGGGTGTCGTTACGACCGTGCGCAAGACGCGCGGCGACGACATCGACGCTGCTTGCGGACAACTCGCCGGCGAGGTGAAGGATCGCACACGCCTTGCCGAGCGGATGGGCCGGGCAGCGGGCAAGATCATCGAAGTGCGGCCGGTTCAGCACTGAGGGCGGCACGAAGAGGAGCAGTGGGGCTGTGAAGCTGCGGCAGCGTGCGGGGGCGCGCTTGTCATCGGCGGTAGTGAAAAGAGACGTTGCAGAAGCGATCGGAAGCGGCAAACGGGGCCCTTGTGGCACGCGAGCTGCGCATTTTGTTATAAACGGTCTGCGAATCGGGTGGAGGCTTTGCGGGGTGGGCCCCGGCCACTGGTTCCAGTATTGAAAAGAATCGACGCAAGGATTTTCGGATGAGCGAGCC
The DNA here is from genome assembly GCF_035501035.1 of Paraburkholderia sp. Lineage (GTDB taxonomy): Bacteria > Pseudomonadota > Gammaproteobacteria > Burkholderiales > Burkholderiaceae > Paraburkholderia. The sequence continues at coordinate 2,067 of NZ_DATJWR010000126.1, read as the reverse complement.
GCAGCACCCTTTCGGGACAGACGGAACTGACAGCAACGCAGGTCTTTCGGCGCAGGGCGCGGGGCCCTCGCCGGTGCAGGCCGTGCCCGATACGCTGGCCGCTGCTGGCGCGCGCCTCGCACAGCTGCGCGAGGCCAAGGGCTGGGCGATCGAGGACGTCTCGGCGCGCCTGAAGGTGTCGGTGTCGAAGCTGCGCGAGCTCGAAGCGGGCGATATCAGCCATCTACCGGACACGACGTTCGCGCTCGGTGTGGTGCGCGCCTACGCGAAGCTGCTCGGCGCCGATTCCACGCCGTTTACCCAGGCGTTGCGCCGCGAGCGCGGGATTGCGCAGCCGGATCTGTCGATGTCTGCCGCGTCGGGCTCCGATCTGCCGCGCGCACGCGTGTCGGTCTCGCTCGGTAGCGGTGGCGGCGCGCGGGCGTCGCGCCGTAGCGCCTCATGGTTGTGGGGCGTGGCGATCATCGTGGTTGCAGTGCTTGCGCTCGCCATGTGGCACACGAACAGCGGCGAATCGTCGGCCTGGTTCGCGCGCCTGAAGGAAATGGCGAACGGCGCGAGCGTCCAGCCTGCTGCATCGTCGCCCACGGTGACGCAAGGCGAGGCGACAGGCTCCGGCGGCGCTTCGGCCGTGCAGGGCGCGGACCAGTCCGCAGCCCCGGCGAGCGGCGACGCCAACGACGCGGCAAACGCGAACAACGCAGGCGACAGCGGCAACGCTGCACCCGAGCAGGCGGCAGCGGCGAGCGCACCGCAGGTGGCGACGCAAGTGACGCCGCAAGTGACGCCGCAAGTAACGGCGCAAGTGACGCCGCAAGTAACGGCGCAACAACCGGCTGCGCAAGCTGCACCGCAACCGGCTCCGCAGGCCGCGCGGCCTGCGGCCGCTAGCGCAGCGCCGGCTGTGGCCAACGCGGCGAGCGCGGCGCGAGCGCAAGCGGCCAGCGCGCCGGCAGCACAAAACGCGGCGGCCGACAACGGCGCGGACACCTCGACGTTCACGATCCGCGTGACGCAGGACACCTGGGTGAGCGTGCGTCAGAAGGATGGCAAGGAAGTTTTCTCGGGCATGATCCGCGGCAGCGACGCGCGTGAGGTCACCGGCACCGAGCCGCTCAAGGTTACGGTGGGCAACAAGGCCGGCATCGAGTCGATGACCATCGACGGTCAGCCGGTGGACGCGTCGAAGTACGCGTCGGCGCGGGGCAACGTCGCGCGCTTCGTGCTGCCCTGATATAGACATGGCATGCGTCGCGGCCGGCGAAGTCTCTGTTAGCCGGCCGAGACGCTTTTTCAATTCATGCTGTGCTGTCGCTGACCAGTCAGCCGCAGCGCGTGTGAGGCGTAAATGGGTTTTTCGATGCAAAGCGAAACGCAATCCCCGTCCAGCAACAGTCAGATCTGTTCGAACGAGCCGATCCTCGGCGGCCACGCGCCGCGCCGCAAGTCGCACGCCGTACATGTGCGCTGGGGCGGCCAACTGGTGACGATCGGCGGCGACGCGCCGGTGCGCGTGCAGTCGATGACCAACACCGATACCGCCGACGCCATCGGCACCGCGATCCAGATCAAGGAGCTCGCGCAGGCCGGTTCGGAACTCGTACGGATCACGGTCAACACGCCGGAAGCGGCCGCGGCTGTGCCGCACGTGCGCGAACAACTCGACCGCATGGGCGTGATGGTGCCGCTCGTCGGCGACTTTCACTACAACGGTCACCTGCTGCTGCGCGACTATCCGGCCTGCGCCGAAGCGCTCTCGAAGTACCGCATCAACCCGGGCAACGTCGGTCAGGGCGCAAAGCGCGACACGCAATACGCGCAGATGATCGAAGCCGCCATCAAGTACGACAAGCCGGTGCGCATCGGCGTGAACTGGGGCAGCCTCGACCAGGACCTGCTCGCGCGCATGATGGACGAGAACGCTGTGCGCAAGGAGCCCTGGGAAGCGCAGAGCGTGATGTACGAAGCGCTGATCCAGTCGGCCATCGGCTCGGCGGAGCGTGCCGTCGAGCTTGGCCTCGGCCGCGACAAGATCATCCTGTCGTGCAAGGTGAGCGGCGTGCAGGA
>NZ_DATJWR010000125.1:0-45616 GCF_035501035.1 Paraburkholderia sp. | reverse complement strand
TCACGCCCACGGAAGACCCGGGTGTGGTGGGTTTTCGCATGCCGCTGGACTGAGGCGGCGGCCGCGCGGTTTGGTCGCGGTTTGGTTGCCGCTTGCCCGTCGTTTGTGGGCGCGGTTTGTCCGCCGCTTGCCTGCCGCTTGTTCGCCGTTCCCTGCTTACGCTGCCAGTTTCGTGAGCGCGTCGTCGACCTGGCCACGCGTGAGCGCGAGCTCTTCGAGCCAGGCCGGCGCGTACTGCGCGCCGGTTTCCTTTTCGAGGCGCGCGATGGTCGCGGCGCAGCGCGCGGCATCCTTCGGTGTGGCGATGAACGCCTTGACCGACTGGCCGCCCTGGAACGCCTCGAACAGCGGCGCGCGGATTTCCTCGGGCAGCGCACGCGTGGTCCACTGGTGCGTCTTGCCGTTGAAGGTGAGCGAGGGCGGCAGCACGCGCTCCTTGCGCGTGGCCGGGATCAGACCGAAGTTGCGCGCGGCCTCGGCGATCTGCTCGGGCGTGAAAAGCTCCTCGGGGGCGAGCTCGAACTGTGCGATGGCGGTTTCGACGGTCTTCATCGCATCGGCGCGGTCGTCGCGCTTTTTCTGCGCGCGCGCGACGATGTCACGCAGTTCATCGGCTTCGTCGGTCGTGATCGTGAAGCTTGCCTGCTTCTGCTGAAGCTCGGAAAAGCGCTGGAATTCTTGATCGGTCAGAAGTTTCGCCATGGGATTCGAATGCGCGGCCGCCACTCGTCAGCAAGACGAGGCGCACCGGTTTTTTTGGAGGGTCGCCATTCTAACCGTTTTGTGCCTCGCGCTAACCGTTTTGAACTTCAGGCGGCCCTATCTTCGCGCAGCATCGACAGGCTCTGCACGGTCGCGCGCAATATTTCCGGAGAAGGGCGGCACGCGCAGCACGATCCAGTACGGCATGGACTGGGTGCGCAAGGCGCGCTCACAGGTTGCGGAGCAGAAGGTTGCGGGTGGTATGCGCTCGAAGTCGGAAACGCTCGGGCATCAGGAATTTATCCTAACCTATAAGACCTTCGAGCCGATCGGCCCCGCTTGCCTTCCCGCGAGCGCACGCGTGCCGGTCGTCGAAGTGACTTCGCACTGAACGCAGTGGTCGTGGAGCCAGCCGGCTCCGGGAGGTCTCACGTGATGACGCAGGAACACCATCCCAAGGTCGCGCACAGGCGCCGCATCGGCCGCACCACGCTCGAAGTGAGTGCGTTGGGCCTCGGCACGGCGCCGCTTGGCGGGCTCTATCGCGATCTTTCCGAGGAGGAGGCGCAGGCCACCGTCGATGCCGCGTGGCAAGCCGGCATCCGCTTCTTCGACACCGCGCCGCACTATGGCCACACCAAGGCCGAGCACCGGCTGGGCGCGGCGTTGCGGCGCTACCCGCGCGGCGAGTATGTGCTCTGCACGAAAGTGGGCCGCCACTTCGTGCCGCGCACGCACCCCTACGACGGCAGCGAAGGCTGGCAAAACCCGCTGCCATTTGAGGCGATCTACGATTACACGCGCGAGGGCATCCTGCGTGCGTTCGAGGACAGCCAGCAGCGGCTTGGCATCGTCGATATCGACATCCTGCTCGTGCACGACATCGGGCGCTATACGCATGTCGAGCGCAACGCGCACTACTGGCGGCAACTGAGCGAAGGCGGCGGCTTCAAGGCACTCGACGAATTGCGCAAGGCGGGCGTCATCAAGGCAGTGGGCTTCGGTGTGAACGAGCGCGAGGTGATACGCGAAGCGATGCGCGAATTCGACATCGACTGCGCGCTGCTGGCGGGCCGCTACACGCTGCTCGAACAAGCACCGCTCGACGACCTGCTGCCCGAGTGCGAGGCGCGCGGCGTGAGCATCCTGCTTGGCGGCGCGTTCAACTCGGGGATTCTCGCGCGCGGGCTGGAGGGCGATCTCAAGTTCAACTACGGCGACGCACCGCGCGAGGTGGTCGAACGCGTGTCTCGGATCGAGACGATCTGCCGGACCTACGGTGCGCCGCTCGCGGCGGCGGCGCTGCAGTTCCCCTACGCGCATCCGGCCGTCGCGACGGTGCTCAACGGCGCGCGTAGCGCGGCCGAAGTGCGCGAGAACGTTGCCTCGTTCGAAACACCGTTGCCTCGCGAGCTGTGGCTCGCCTTGCGCGAGGAGGGTCTCATCGATCCGCGCGCGCCTATTCCACAGGCCTGAGCCATGACCAACCCCGAGCGGATCGACGCACACCAGCATTACTGGGATCCCGCGCGCGGCGACTACGGCTGGCTCACGCCGGAGATGACCGTGCTCTATCGCGCGTTCGGTCCCGCGGATCTCGCGCCGTTGCGCGCGTCATGCGCGATCGCGCGCACGGTGGTCGTGCAGGCCGCGCCTACCGTGGAAGAAACGCGCTGGCTGCTCGACCTGGCGCGCAACGAGCCCTCGATCGCCGGCGTGGTGGGCTGGGTGCCGCTCGACGACCCGCACGCGGGCACGCTGATCGCCGAGCTGGCGCGCGAGCCGAAGCTGCGCGGCGTGCGGCCGATGCTCCAGGACCTCCCCGACGACGACTGGATTGCGAAAGCCAATACGACCCACGCCGTCGATGCGCTCATCGCCCACGATCTCACCTTCGACGCGCTCGTTTTCACGCGCCATGCCAACGCGCTCGCCACGTTCCTCGCGCGCCATCCGGCGCTGCGCGCGGTGGTCGACCATGGCGCGAAACCGCCGATCGCCGCTGGCGAGGCGTCAGGCTACGCGGCGTGGGCGCAGGCCATCTCGCGCTTCGCGCATTTTCCGCAGGTGCACTGCAAGCTTTCGGGGCTCGCAACGGAAGCCGCGCCGGGCTGGGACGACGCCACGCTCGCGCCGTGGGTCGCGCACCTGCTCGCTGCGTTCGGTCCGAAGCGCCTCATGTGGGGCAGCGACTGGCCGGTGCTGAACCTCAATGGCGACTACGCGCGCTGGCACGCCGCTTCGCAACGGCTGCTCGCTACGCTTTCCGACGACGAGCGCGCAGGCGTGTTCGGCGGCAATGCGACGGCCTTTTACCGGCTGACGCGCGATCCAGCCGGTTAGAAAACGCCGCCGAACCGCCACGAGGCGCGCGCGCGTCGCCATAATGGCCGCTTGCGTCATCCCAACCTCTTCCCGCAATTCGATCGCTCGATCGCTCGATCGCGGCACGGGGCGCCTACTGCAATAACGGGTATCGCCGTGCCGCGCTTCCCACCGCGCTTTCAACCGGAGTGGCAGATGGTACAAAGACTGGCCGGCAAGACGGCCTTGATCACCGCGGCGGGCCAGGGCATCGGCTACGCAGCCGCCGAACTGTTCGCGCGCGAAGGTGCACGCGTGATCGCGACGGACATCCGCATCGACGCGCTTTCGGCGTTGCCGGTCGAGGCGCGCAAGCTAGACGTGCGCGACAGTGCGGCGATCGCCGCGCTCGCGAAAGAGGTGGGCCGGATCGACGTGCTGTTCAATTGCGCGGGCTACGTGCACGCGGGCTCGATACTCGAGGCGAGCGAGGAAGATTGGGACTTCGCGTTCGACCTGAATGCGAAGGCGATGTACCGGACCATCCGCGCGTTCCTACCGGGCATGCTGGAGGCGGGCGGCGGGTCGATCATCAATATGTCGTCGGCGGCTTCGAGCGTGAAGGGCGTGCCCAACCGCTTCGTGTACGGCGCTTCGAAGGCGGCTGTGATAGGGTTGACGAAGGCCGTGGCCGCGGATTTCGTGACGCGCGGCATTCGCTGCAACGCGATCTGCCCGGGCACCGTGGCGTCGCCCTCGCTCGAAGAGCGCATCGCGGCGCAGGCGTCGGCGCAGGGCACGAGCGTCGACGCGGCGCGCGCCGCGTTCGTCGCGCGCCAGCCGATGGGGCGCGTGGGCAAGCCCGAGGAGATCGCAGCGCTCGCGCTCTACCTCGCCTCGGACGAGTCGGGGTTCACCACCGGCCAGGCGCATGTAATCGACGGCGGGTGGTCTAACTAGTTAGCCCCAAGCGGTGGTCCCATCGAACTGACCGACTGCAACGCATTCTTCGCACAGACAGACAAGGAACCCAGACCATGAAACTGCTTCGCTATGGCCCGAAGGGCCACGAGAAACCCGGCATGCTCGACGCAGAAGGCCGCATTCGCGCGCTTTCGGGCAATGTGGCCGACATTGCGGGTGACGTGCTCTCGGACGCCGGCCTCACGCAATTGCGCTCGATCGACCCGGAAACGCTGCCGCTCGTCGAGGGCAATCCTCGCATCGGGCCGTGCGTGGGCCATATCGGCAAGATGGTGTGCATCGGCCTGAACTATGCCGATCACGCTGCTGAGTCGGGCATGCCGGTGCCGAGCGAGCCGGTCGTCTTCAACAAGTGGACGAGCGCGATCGTCGGCCCGAACGACGACATCGAGATTCCGCGCGGTTCGAAGAAGACCGACTGGGAAGTCGAACTGGGCGTGGTGATCGGCAAGCACGCAAAGAACGTGAGCGAGGCCGAGGCGCTCAACTACGTGGCTGGGTATTGCGTGGTCAACGACGTGTCCGAGCGCGAGTGGCAGATCGAGCGCGGCGGCCAGTGGGACAAGGGTAAGGGCTTCGATACCTTCGGCCCGACCGGCCCGTGGCTTGTCACGCGCGACGAAGTGGCCGATCCGCAGAACCTTTCGATGTGGCTAGAAGTGGACGGCCATCGCTACCAGAACGGCAGCACGCGCACGATGATCTTCTCGGTCGCGAAGCTCGTTTCGTATCTTTCGCAGTGCATGAGCCTGCAGCCGGGCGACGTGATCTCCACGGGCACGCCGCCGGGCGTAGGCATGGGCGTGAAGCCGAACCCCGTGTTCCTGAAGCCGGGCCAGACGGTGCGTCTTGGCATTGAGGGCCTGGGCGAGCAGACGCAGAAGACGCGCGCGGCGGAATAAGCGCGGCTGAGCACGGCAAAAACGCGCGAGGCGAAGTGGGCACGGGAAAGACCGGCCCACCTCGCCTCGCGCGTTTTGCTTTCCGATCTGTGACTTCCCGATCGCGCCGCTTTTCAGCGCGTCTCCGCCCTCTCTTCCGAAGCGCCAGCCTCCGACATCCTGCTGACCGTCCCCTGCGCGAGCGCCACGAGCCGCTCGTCGCCGTTTTCCATCACGTACACGCTGCACTGGCAGGTGGCCTGCTGGCGCCCCGCGTGGACCACGCGCGCCCGCGCCATCAGCGTGCCGGTGAGCGCCGGCCGCAGGTAGTTGATCTTGTACTCCCCCGTCACGACTCGCGGCCCGAGCGCGAGCGCGCCCGCGAAGGTCAGCGCGTTGTCGGCGAGATAGCTGATCACGCCACCGTGCACGTAGCCGTGCTGCTGCCTGAGCTCGTCGCGTACCGGCAGTCGCAGGGTCAGCTCGTCGGCCCCCACGTGCATCAGCTCGGTGCCGAGCAGCACGCTGAACGGCTGCGCGTGCAGCGCACCGCGCGCACGATCCACAAGATCTGTCATCGTCGCCTTCCCTGGGCCTGCGCCCGCGTAGTTTCCTAACCACTCTAGGACCTGGCAAGGCCGAGTCAAGGTGAATCGAATGCGCCCCAATGCATTGTTGACGAAAACACAGGGAATGCTGGCTGGATCGTTTCTGAAATGACTCAATTGCGCATTTTGGGGCGTTTTTTCACGATTTATTCACGGTTTGGGGCTCAAAACAACGTTTGCGCGGCCGTAAACGCAGTGCGGGCCCGAGCGATCACATGCTTGCGCCTGATTCATTCACTGCTATCCCAGGTGTCCCCGATGTTCAGCAAGATCAAGGTCGCATCCGGCCTGTTGTGCGTCCTCATCGCGTTCTGCGTACTGCAGCTCGTGACCGCAGGACTTGGTTACTGGTCGCTCACGCGCACGCATGACGACGTAGCCGACCTCTCGAAAGTGGCGTTGCGCCAGGCGAGCGCCGCCAACGAAACCACCCAGCATCTGATGGACGCCCGCATCAACCTCTCGCGTGCGGGCACGCGCATGGTGCGCGGAGGCACGGTGCCGACCGATATCGTCGATCACGCGCGCGAGCAGCTTGCCGCGGCCGATCGCTCGTTCGCGGCGCTCATGGACGTGCCGCCCATGAACGACGAGGACCGCACGCACGTAGCGGCCCTCGCGCAGCGCTACCAGGTGTTGCGCAAGGCGCTCGGCGAGCTCGTCGACGACCTGACCGGCAACAATCTTCAGGCCTTCCTCGATCAACCCACGCAGTCGTACCAGGACGCCTATCTCACGGAGCTGCATGGCTTCGCGCAGTTCAGCGCCGCGGCGAGCCGCGCCTCGCTTGATTCGATCGACTCTCGCCTCGCGCTCTTTCAGGGCGTGGGCCTTTTCGTCCTGGTGCTGCTGATCGCGCTCGCGGCGAGCGTGCACGTCGCGCTGCGGCGCGGCGTGGTGGAGCCGCTCGAAGAGGCGGGCCAGCATTTCGAGCGCATCGCGCGCGGGCGGCTCGACGAACGCGTGGCCGCGCGCGGGGACAACGAGATCGGCCGGCTCTTCCGGGGCCTCGCGCTGATGCAGTCGAGCCTCGCGCGCACGGTCCATACGGTGCGCGAGACCGCGGGCTCGATTCACGTGGGCGCGGACGAGATCGCCGCGGGCAATGCGGATCTTTCGGCGCGCACCGAATCGCAGGCCGCTTCGCTGGAGGAAACCGCGGCCAGCATGGAGGAGCTGACCGGCACCGTGCGCAACACGGCCGAAAACGCGCGCGAGGCGAACGCGCTGGCCGAGGCCGCCCTCGACGCGACTGCCCGTGGCGGGGCCGTGGTGGGCGAGGTGGTCGATCGCATGCGCGGCATCGCGCAAAGTTCGGACAAGATCGCGGAAATCATCGGCGTGATCGATGGCATTGCCTTCCAGACCAACATCCTCGCGTTGAACGCGGCGGTGGAGGCGGCCCGGGCCGGCGAGCAGGGCCGCGGCTTCGCGGTCGTGGCGGGCGAAGTGCGCGGGCTCGCGCAGCGCAGCGCGCAGTCGGCCAAGGAGATCAAGACGCTCATCAGCGAGTCGGTCACGCAGATTCGCGGCGGCTCCGAGCTCGTGGAGCGCGCGGGCGAGGCGATGCGCGAGGTGTCGAACTCGATCTCGCGCGCCACGCAGATGATGGCGGGCATCAGCGCGTCGTCGCTCGAGCAGAGCGCCGGCATCGATCAGGTGAATCAGGCCGTCTCGCAGATGGACCAGATGACCCAGCAGAACGCGGCGCTCGTCGAGGAGGCCGCGGCCGCGGCGGCTTCGCTGCACCAGCAAACGCGTCAGCTCGCCGAGGCCGTGGCGGCGTTCGAGATTTCCCCGGCGGTGCTGGCGGTGGGTTGAAGGGGGGAGTGGCTTGTGGCGCTTGAGTGGCTTGTGTGGCCTGAATGGCTTTTAGCGCTTGAACGGCTTGAGTGGTATGAATGGCTTGAATGGCTTGAAGCGCTTGGGCGGCTTGAGTGGCGTGAACAGCTTGAAGTGCTTGAACGGCTTAATTGGCCAGACAGCCCAGAACGCCCAGAACAGCCTCAGCGCTGCAGCGGGCCTGGGCCCGCGTACCGGTTTGGCGTGCCGTGCCGGCGCGCCTCAGACGCCCATGCCCTGGTAGGCGGTCAGCAAGTGATAGGGCGTCGTCGACGGCATGTCGGCGCGCGCCACCTCGCCGCTCGTGCTGCGGCATTCCACCCACCCTTGCGGCGTGAGAAAGCTCGGCGCGAAGCGCCCGATCTGCGGTGCGAGCGCCGCGCGCACCGCCGCGTCGCCATGCGTGGCGAGCGCGCGCAGATACTCCGTCTGCGCCCAGATGCGCTGCGTCGCGTCGGTCACGCGCCCGTGCTCGTCGAGGGCGGCCGCCACGCCTCCCGTCTCCGGATCCACGCCGTGCTTGCGTGCAAAGGCGAAGGCACGCGCGAGCGCTTCTTCGAGGCCCGACTCGCCCAGCCGCGCCCCCGCGCGCGAGGCCAGCCAGAACCATTCGAACTGGTGGCCGGGTTCGAGCCGGTTGTCCGCGCAACCGATCGGCAATTCGGCGATGCAACCCGTGGGTTCGTGCAGGAAGCCGCGCGCAAGCGCAACGACAAGACGCGTGATGGCCGTGTCGAAGGCGGCGTCGCCGGTCGCTTCGCTTGCGGCGAGCCACGCTTCGGTGAGGTGCATGAGCGGATTCTGCAGCGGGCCGGCGCTCACGTTCGCGAAGGAAGCGTCGAGCGCCGCGTTGAGCAGGCCGTCACGGGCGGCGAAGCGATCAACGATCAGCGAGGACGTCTCGCGCGCCAGGTCGAGCGCCTCGGCCACGCCGAAGCGCTGGCCGTAGACCGCGCTCGCGAACACCACGAAGGCATGCGTGTAGAGGTCCTTGGTGGTATCGAGCGGCGCGAGCGCGGCGTCGACGCTGTAAAACCATCCGCCGCGCGCGCGGTCCTGAAACGTGTGGCACAGCGTTTCGAAGAGCGTTTGGGCGTGCGCGGCGTCACCCGCCTGCGAGAACACGAAGAGCTGGCGGGCGCATGCCATCGCGCGGTAGCGCGTGACAGGCAGCGGATTGGCGCCGGCCGCATCGAGCGCCTCGTAAGGCAGGCGCACCGCCGCATTGAAGCCCGGGCCGCGCCACAATGGCAGGACGATGCGATCGAAATGCTCGCGCAGGCTCGCTGCGCTCGGAAGTGTGTTCATGGGACGAGGGCGCGGCGGGCCGCGTGACGTGGATAGAGCAAACGTCCGCGATTGTACGCTTCGCGACCTGCGCCACCCCTTTGCCAAAATGTTCCACAGCGGTACGTGACGGGGGCAGTCGCGACGGGACTGGAGCGGGTGCTGAAGCACCGCACGCCAGTGTCGCGTTTGCGCCATGCACGGTGGATGAGCCGGGCGAGAGCATTTGGCGGCGCGTTCTGGCATGCGACAATGCGCGTTCGAACAAGAACACGAGGACGTCGCGCAGTGGCCGTGACCGGCCGGCGCGACGCGAACCGCATCGCTGACCCATGGCCGATTACGCAGATACCGCATCCTTGAGCTCCTCGCGTCCCGAGCGCAGCGCACAGTCGTCGCGTGACGCAACATCTCCATCGTTCGACGCTTCTGAATTGCCTGCTGCCCTCGATTCCGGCAATGCCGCGAACACCGCCAACGCTGCCGATCCGCAGGCACACGCGAGCGGGCATTCGCGCGACGAGGGCTTGCCCGCATCCGCATCCGCGCCCGTAACCGGCGAGGCGGCCGCCAGCGTGCGCCAGGGCACGCTGAGCGGCTTCGAAGCTCCCGAGCCCGCGCAGGCAGTTCCGGCGATTGACGATGAGGCGGCCGCCGCGAGCCCCGTTGCCGGCGCAACGAGCACGCGTCGCGTCACGCGGGCGAAGCGTGCAACTGCCCAGGGCTCGGCCGACGCCGCGCTTTCGACCGTCGCGGCAACGCAGGAGGTGCTGGCCGGGTCTGAGGCCGCCGTATCGCTGGAGCCGCAACCGCATGCAACGCCGCACGAGAACGCCGCTGCGTTGGCCAGCATCGATGCAACGCCGGAGCCTTCGCCTGAGCGCGTATCCGAAGCCACCGCCATCGCTGACGCACCGTTTTCCGTCATGAGCCCTGAACGCGTCGAGCCCACGAGCCTCGCTCCCGAAGGTACGCCGCAGCACACGCTGGCGCAGCGTTTCGATGCGCTCCACGGCGTGCTCGCCGAGCAGCGCCGCATGGCGGCCGCGTCTTCGCGTCAGCTCAAATGGGTGCTCGGGGTGGCGTCGGCGGCTGTGTTGGCGTCGGTGGGGTTCGGCATCGCGCAATCGGTGCGGCTCGACAGACTCGCGAACGAGTCCCGGGCGGAGCAGGCACGCCTCGAGGAGTTCATCCTCAAGCAGCAGTCCACGCTCGATGACCTGACGCAGCGGCTTGCCACTCCGGTCGCAGCTCCCGCCGCCGAGGCGCCTTCGGTGGCCCCGGTGCGCGCCGCAGCCGCACCGGCGACGCCCGCTCCTACACGGCATGCGGCCGCTCGTCCCGCCCGCGCAGCCCACGCTCACCGCACCCAAAAGCCGGCCCACTGACCGCTCCGGTTCGCAATTCGACCCTCTATCCGAAATACCGATGCGTTGCTTTGCTGCAACGCATCCTTGGTGATCGCCCTCATGCGGTGGCGCGTCGCAGTTTTTTTGCTGCGTTGCACTAGCGCATAACTAGGGAAAACCCTATAATCGCTCTTGTCCTAGGGAAAACCCTGAATTGCAGCCAAACTGGGAGTCGCCATGAGCTTTATCCTCGCACTGTTCGAAAAGGTGAGCGAACTCTTCGCGTCGCCGTATCTGCCGATGGATTCGGACTACTCGTACAAGGCGCGTCACCTCGAAGCGGAGCGCATTCGCCGCTCGCACTACATGCCTTTCAGCATGCCGCGTGACTGATCGAAGCTGAAGCGCTTCGGGCGGCCCATGCCGTCCAACGCGTTTCTCCTGTCGGACCGCCTGGTTCGTTCGACGAGGCCGGCTCTCGAAAGAGAGCCGGCCTCGTTGCGCTTGCGCAGGACTTTGGCGCAGGGCGTGACGGCCCGCTCGCGGCTCGTGTCATAGTGAAACACTCATCGAAGCACCTACAGCGCTGCGCGGCAAACTCGCGCAGCCCGAACCGCAACGCAACGCCAATCGACATGTCCGATACCTACTTCTACAATCCGGCGCTTGGCCACGGCTTGCCGCATGACCCGTTCAAGGCGATCGTCGCGCCGCGCGCGATCGGTTGGATCTCGACCCGCTCGCGCAGCGGCGTGCTGAATCTTGCGCCCTACAGCTTCTTCGGTGCGTTCGCCACGTTCCCGCCGATCATTGGTTTCTGCAGCGAAGGCCGCAAGGACAGCATCAGCAATATTGAAGAGACTGGCGAGTTCGTCTGGAATTTCACGTCGAAGGCGCTGGCCGCGCAGATGAACCGCACTGCCGCGCCGGTTGCGTCCTGCGTCGACGAATTCGCGCTCGCGGGACTCACTGCCGCGCCGGGCCGCAACGTTGCGGGGCCGCACGTGGCCGAGTCCCCGGCGGCGCTCGAATGCAAGCTGCTGCAGATCGTGCAGCTCAAATTGCTCGACGGCACGCCAATGGACAACTGGCTCGCGTTGGGCCAGGTGGTGGGCGTGCACATCCGCAAGGAATATCTCAAGGACGGTCTCTTCGACACGCACACCGCCCAGCCCGTGATGCGCGCGGGCTATCGCGCTGACTATGCGCAGATCGGCGAGATGTTCCAGATGGTGCGCCCGACCGAGTAAGCGTGACGGGGCGCGCCTGGCCGCGGCGTTGCCGCCTCCCGCGTGCCCGTCGATAATGGCCCGACAGCGCGTGGCGCGCAGGGAGGCATTCCATGCAATCTCCGACGGGATCGGTGGTAGCGCTAAGTTCGGCCGCCTCGACGATGTTTTCGATCGGCATCTTTCTTGGCTACTGGGGGTTGCACGAGCCCTCGGTCTGGCGCGTCGGCGACCGCGTCGTGGCGGGGCTCGCGCTCGCGGGCTTCGCGTGCCTCGGCAGCGTGCCCTGGCTTGCCACGTCGCCCGCGAAACCCAACGACGAATCGCGCTTCCTGATGGCGCGCCGCGCCTTTCTCTGCGGCGCGGCGGCGGTGTGGGTGGCAATTGCGCTTTCGCTGGTGTTGTGAGGTGCGTCCCCACCGAGCCCGCCACCTGATTCGCGTTCGACGAAGCGCCGCTCGCCGTCTCGATGAACGCAACGTAGTTGTGTCCCGAGGCGTGCTGGTACATTGCCTCTCCAGCCTCTCCATACAGGCCAAATTCGGCCGCCTCCGATGGAATACAGCCATTGGGCCGGCAATGCCTGTTGCGGCAGCGCAACTCATTCCCGATACCTGTCGCGGTTCTCCCGTCTCGCCGCGCGTCGCAAGCCCGCATTCCACGGCAATTGTTACGAATTTGTGAATAATTGTTCCATTTATAGGAATAGCCTCTTTCATGCGGATTAGCTTTCATGCCGGACGCGGCTTCTTAAACTAACGCGGCTTTACCCTTTCAATTCAAGTAAATCCGGGTTATTCCATGAAGAAAATATCCATCGGCGCCGCCGTTTGCGCAATGTTCGCGGCGTCCGCTGCCCACGCGCAAAGCTCGGTCACCCTCTATGGCCTGGTCGACGCGGGCATCGCCTATGTTAACAACGTCCAGAATGGCGCACCCAGCCACGGTAGCGGAAAGGTCTCCCTCCAAAGCGGCAATATCAGCGGTAGCCGCTTCGGCCTGCGCGGCAGCGAGGACCTGGGCGGCGGTCTGCATGCGATCTTTTTGCTCGAAAACGGCTTTAACATCAACAACGGCGCGCTCGGCCAAGGCGGCCGGATCTTCGGCCGTCAAGCGTATGTCGGCCTGAGCGCCGATCAATACGGCACCTTGACGATGGGCCGCCAGTATGACTCGATGGTCGACTTCGTCGCGCCGCTGTCGGGCACGGCGGGCACGTTCGGCGACTCGGGCTTCGCGCACGTGTACGACAACGACAACCTGAACCATACGGTCCGCTTCAGCAACTCGGTAAAGTTCACGAGTAACGACTACCAGGGCCTCAAGTTCGGCGGTCTGTACGCGTTCAGCAACAGCACCAGCTTTGCCGTCGATCGCGCGTACAGCGCCGGTGTGAGCTACAACAACGGCCCGCTGCGATTCGCCGCGGCCTACCTCCAGGTCAACGGCTCGAACGCGGCGAGCAGCCCTGCCGGCACGGCCAACCAGAACGTTGCGGCTGACCCGAGCGAGTTCAGGTCGACCACCGGCGGCGGCAACCTGACGGCGGATGTGCAGCGCACAGCCGGTGCAGCCTTGGGCTATACGTTCGGCCCGGCGGCGGTCAACTTCGTCTATACGCACAGCCGGTTCCAGGGCACGAACGCGTTCGGCCTGGCGTCGAACGCGAACGGTGCGGTGGGCTTCGACAACTATGAACTGAACGTCAAGTATGCACTCACGCCGGCGGTGACTCTCGGCCTCATGGATACTTTCACGGACGGTCATCTGAACAAAGTGAGCACGAAGGGCGTCACCTCCGATCCGAAGTGGAACCAGGTCAACGCGCTTGCGTTCTACTCGCTGTCGAAGCGCACGGAACTGTACGCTGAAGCGATGTACCAGCACGCGATCGGTAGCAACAACCAGGCAATTATGAACAACGCCGGCGGTTTCTCGGCGACGAGCAATCAGGTGATGGGCGCCGTCGGTGTGCTGAGCCGCTTCTAAGCGTTGATTGGAACCCCATCCTGTGGCTGTCGGGGTGGATCGTTCCAGCAGGACTGCGAGGCGCTCCGTGGCTATCGCAGTCCGCTACAGGCAAGTCATTGGCCCGCCGCCTTGGCGGGCCTTTTTATTTGCTGGCGAGGTAAGGCACGAGCTATCCAGTCGCGACGGAGGGATTCCGGACTTGTTCGGCAAGCTGCGCATAACCTTGCCGTCGAACTCGCGGGTATGTGGGCGCTGTCGTGCCGGCTTGATCAGATCTAGCCCTTCAGCTTCGGTTCCGTACATGCTGGACACGCGAAGAAAAGGGCGACCGGCGGGGGCAACCGGCGAGCGCACCCGGCGAGTTTGGTACGATTCACGCTTTGCCAGCCGACCCTGCCTGCCCACGTGAAGCGTTACGTGCCCCTGATCCGCGATCGAATCGCGATGTCTTTTCTCCGCGTGAAGCCTGCCGCCGCGCGTCTTGGCGCGCTTGTCCGCCCGCTTGGCGCGCGTGCGCTCCATCATCTGCGGCATCCCACGTGGCGCGGCGTGCTCATGGCCGCCGGCGCGCTGCCGGCCCTCATCGTGCTCTACGTGCTCGTGCTGATTCCGTTCACGCCCGGCATTGGCGACATCCGCAAGGCGCGCGTGGACGAGCCGGCCCAGATCCTTTCCGCCGACGGCAAGCTGCTAGCCGAGTTCAAGCCCTCGAACCGCGAATGGGTGCCGCTCTCGCAGGTCTCGCCGCACATGGTCGATGCGCTGATCGCCACCGAGGACCACCGCTTCTACGAGCACCACGGCATCGACTTCAAGCGCACGGCAGGCGCTGCGCTGCACACGTTTTCGGGCGACCGCCAGGGCGGCTCGACCATCACGCAGCAGCTCGCGCGCAACCTCTATCCCGACGAGATCGGCCGTGCGCCCACGCTCACGCGCAAGATCAAGGAAGCGATCACGGCGTTCAAGATCGAGGCGGTCTACAGCAAGCAGCAGATTCTCGAAACCTACCTGAACACGGTGCCGTTCCTCTACAACGCCTACGGCATCGAGATGGCGGCGCGCACCTACTTCGGCATTTCGGCCGATCAGCTCGACGTCCTGCAGGCCGCGACGCTCACCGGCATGCTCAAGGGCAACGCCTACTACAACCCGGTGCTCAACCCCGAACGCGCGCTCGCGCGGCGCAATACCGTGCTCGGCCAGATGGTGAAGTACGGCAAGCTCACGCCGGCCCAGTACGCGGTGCTCTCGAAGAAGCCGCTGCGCCTCGACTTCGAGCGTCAGACCGAGCCGCCGGGCCCCGCGCCGCATTTCGCGCTGCAACTGCGCAAGTGGCTGATCGCGTGGGCCGACCGCAACGACTACAATATCTATTCCGATGGGCTCGTGGTCAGGACCACGATCGACTCGCGTCTGCAGGCCATGGCGACCGCCGCGCTCAAGCAGCACGCGAACCAGCTGCAGGGCATTGCGAGCGGAGCGTGGAGCGGACGCAACGGCTGCACGGCGAGCAACGATCTGTTCGCGACGTTCATGCGCGAAACGCAGGACTACAAGAGTGCGCGCGACGCGGGTGCGACCGATGCCGAAGCGCTCAAGCAGCTCGCCGCCGACCGCAATTTCATGCGCAACCTGTGCAAGGACAAGACCGATGTGCAGGCGGGCTTTCTCGCGATTGATCCGCGCAACGGGCAGATCAGGGCGTGGGTGGGCAGCCGCGATTTCACCGACGAGCCGTTCGACCACGTGCAGCAGGCGCGCCGGCAGCCGGGGTCGACGTTCAAGCCATTCGTGTACGGCGCGGCCTACGCCGCCGGCGCGAAGCCGAGCGACACGTTCATCGACCAGCCGGTGGAGATTCCGCTTGCGGGCGGCGAGATCTGGAAGCCCTCCGACGACGTGCCGCCGAGCATGCGCCCAATGACGCTGCGCGACGCGATAGCGTACTCGCGCAACCGCATCACCGCGCAACTGATGCAGACGGTGGGCCCGGACAAGGTCGCGAGCCTCGCGCGCGCGATGGGCGTGCGCGATAGCCAGCTCGACCCGGTGCCGTCGCTCGCGCTCGGCACGAGCCCGGTCACGCTGAAGGAGATGGTCTCCGCATACAGCACGATCGCCAACGACGGCGAGTATCTCGAACCGCGCATGGTCACGCGCATCGAGGACCACGCGGGCAATGTGCTGGCGGAGTTCGCGAGCGCCTCGCCCGAGCGCGCGCTTTCCGAAGCCGCGGACCGCACGCTGCTCGACACGATGCGCGATGTCGTGAACCGCGGCACGGGGTCGAGCATTCGCACGCGCTTTGGTATTCGCGCCGACGTGGCCGGCAAGACCGGCACGACCCAGGGCAACACGGATGGCTGGTTCATCCTGATGAGTCCGCAACTCGTGGCGGGCGCATGGGTGGGCTTCGACGACGGCCGCGTGACGCTCGACGACTACTGGGGGCAGGGCGCGCGCAGCGCGCTGCCGATCGTCGGCGACTTCTTCCAGCGTGCGTTGCGCTCGCGCATCGTCGATCCGCGAGCCCGCTTCGATACCGAGGTGGCGCCGGGCGTTTTCGATACCCTCCGCGAAAAGCTGCGCGCGTGGATGGACAAGCTGTTCGGCACGCATGAAGCGCCGCCGCCGGCGGCGCCCGCGCGGCGCGCGCCGCCGCGCGTGACGGCGGCAGCGCCGGCATTGGAGGCGTCGACTGCATCGGCGGCGGGTGGGGCATCGGCGCCGTCGACGGCTTCGGAGGCGGCTGCAACCTCGGCGGCTTCGGCGCCGGTGGCTTCATCCGGCGCGCGCGAGCTGGGCCTGCCGCCGATCATCGGGCCGTCCAGCGCGCCGCCGCCGCAGCCCTCGTATCCTACGCAGGAGCCGGCGCTCGCGCCCACTCCGAATCCCGACGTGGCCGAGCCCGACACTTCGGGCGCGAGCGCGAGCTATACGCCGCCCGTGGCGCAGCCGCAAGGGCAATGATCGACGTGCCGCGCAAGCCAACCCGCACACCTTGAACACGGAAACGAGTTCGGCGAGCGTCGCCGCGTGATCGTTGAGCGCCGCGGCCGCGCGCTCGGCGTCGCCCAGGAGCGGGGGGGGGCTGCTGGGTCGCCGCGGCGTTCTGCGAAACCGCGATGTTCAAGAGAAGGTCGCATTTAGCTGCCCTACCGATGAGCTCTTCCTCTGCGCCCGTCTCGCGTTGGAGAACGATTCGGAATGAGCGGCGCATGTATTGACCTCAGCTTCGCAGCTTGATCCCTTTCCACTCGAAACCCGGCATCTCATCCAGAGGACACAGCCACATCCATTGACCGGAAACCATCGGGCAGTTGTCCCCCGGCGTTGCTGGTACCGTGCGTACCACGTCGAACTTGCGGCCCTTCTCGACCTGGAGAATGTCCATCGGGCCGTCCTTGGTCCAGCCTTCCCACAGACCGGTCTCGGGGCACGTATCGCCTGTGCAGAGTAGTAGTGAAACACCAGCATCCGATGAACCCCAATACGCACAAGCGCGTCATTTGGAAATGGCGTCTTTTTTTGCTATTTTCTGAATATTTTCATTTACATAGATTGCAGACATCTTTCCGATTGCAGAGAATTTTTTATAATCACCCGGATAAGCGTTAAGCAACGAAATCATCCAGAACGTCTGTTGACAGTGCCGCGACTCATGGTAGACAGTATCAGCGAACGCGCGCAACCATGCATTCATTACATACGGGTCGTGACTTGTCGATGCGATTTATTCGACTGCACCTTGATATACCGCCATCACCCAAGGCTTTGAGATAAATGACGCAGTGACATCAGAACGCATACCGTATGTAGATGCGTTTTCAGGCGAAACAATCTGGATTCCCGGCATTGCGCCAGGGGAATTCTTGTTATCCACTGAACCACTGGGAAGACCAAATGGTCCCGATTGAAGGGCATTCCACAATGCCTCCTGCACGGCGGGAACAATCACGGCCTGCATCTGGGTCGCTGACTTCCCCGCGAGACTCCCCCAATCGATTGCCTCAAGATTTTTCTTGACCGCCGCCGCATACGCTTTCGTCATGGGGTACTCGACGCCGTGGCGAACGGGCATCCCGGCCGGCGCATCAGCAGGTTTTGCGCTGTCGATGTAACGGTAGGCACGAAGACCAAAGTTCATCGCATCGCACGAAACGAACGTCTGGGGCTTGTCCTGCGTAGTCGTATACAGCCCCGGTGTCGAAGCCGTCTTGCCCCCCAACCTGGGTCGTGCGCTTCTCCGGATTTGGCATTGTTTCCGGTGCGGGCAGGCTGTCATCGCGCCATATCATCGTATTGCTCGCCGCCAGCTCCAGTTCGCCAAGATCATTCGTGACGCCCTGGATCACCTGCCCATCGTCCAGCGTCAAGCGGTAGGGCTGATTCGGCAACATCAAGCCGCTCACGTCATCCACCAGCACATGATGGGCCACGAGCGTGCCGGGGTTGTCCTGCGTAACGGTGAACTGCACTGGCGCACCTTGCGGCGCGTCCGTCGCATGGCTCGCGGCGTGAACGAGATACTGCCCATTGGTGAAGACGGTAAGACCCTGCGGAGTGATACGAACTGTTGTGCCATCCACCTTTAGTTCGATCCCCTTCGCGGCGGCAAGCCTGATCCAGTCGCGCTTGCTCATGAGCGAGAGCACATCCTGGGCGATGGCTTCAATACTGTTCATGCGCGCTTCAACGTGTACGCGTCCCGAGGCTGCAATCAGCGTGATTGTCTTCTGCGCGAAAACGATATCGAGGCGCGCATCGACGCATAAAATGACTTGAGCGCGGCAAGCGCGATGTTACCGCCAGCAGTCAGCGCGGTATGCTCGCAACTCGCAATATGCGTGCTACCTTCTGCCGTTGTGTGGACATTGGCCGCGCTCGATATCGCGATATCCGGATTTTCGAATTCGGGGAAGTCATCAGGACCACTGGCGGCATGGCCGCGCAGGGCTGCATTGGCTTCCTTGATTGCCTTCGCCACATCTCCCTGATTGCCTCTCGCTTCCTGTGCGCCGTGTTGCTGCGCCGTCTGCGCCTGTTCCTCCTGGATGCCTCGCGCTTCGGTCAGTCGCGAGTGAGTCTCGCCCATCTCCTTGGCCTTGCCCGCCGCCTTGCCGCGGCCAAACGAAGTCAGCAGCAGGCCGAGCCTGGCCCGCACTACACCCCATTTGTCCGTGCGTAACTCGAAGCCTTCGCCGCGTGCATCCTGCCGTCCCTTGTTGCCATCGATGCGCGTGTTGTAGCCCGCGCTCAGGCTTGACTTGGCGTGGTCGCTTGCAAGCTGCGCCTGTTGCCTGTCCTTCGTATCATCCAGTACCACGTGATTCGAGGTAAAGCCGCCATCCATACGGCTACGCCAGCCCGACAGCCATTGGTTGCGCGGCAGCTCCCAGGCCGGCATGTTATGCGCATTCACGACACTGCCCAGCATCACAGGCATGTCGGGATTGCCGTTGATATACCCAAGGATGATTTCGGAGCCGACGCGCGGCACGGCGAATGTGCCGAGTTGCCCGTTTTGCCACTGCTGCATCGGCGTGACCCAGATGAACGAGTCCTGGTCAAACTTGCCCTGGCGGTCGGGCACCGGCTGCACCCGGATACGGCCCTGCGCATCCGTCCAGATCGCACTGTCTTCATAGCCGGTAACGATGGCGCGCTCAGCGCCTACGACCGGCCAGGGCGTCTCGAGGGGCATGCGGTATTGTTCCCCCCACGGCTGGATTTCGAATTCCGACTCGCAGCGAAACTCGTGCCCCGTGCCGCTCGACTGGTCGACCTCAACGAGAGTCAGCTTCACGCGCAGCACCACGTAAAGCTCGTTTGCGGCCTTGAGCGGATAGCCCTCCAGCTCGAAGAGGAAACCCGGCAGCAGGGCGCGCATGTAGCCGTGGCCCGTCGCCCGCAGGCCTACGCTACGTAGCGCCTGCATGCGCACCATCGCTGCCTGCTGCACTTCGGCGTCCAGCTGGTTCGGCTTCGCATTGAGGCCCATCGCGCCCTGCAGCGGCTGGCTCACATTCGCATAGGCGTAATGCTCCTGGTCAGCGTCCTGCGTATCGCGGGGGTTCCTCGATTCCTCGCGCGCCGGTATGACGTGGGTCCCGAGGCGCGGGCGCTGCGGATCGTGATCGACCGCTGTAGATTTTGTCCGTCGAGCGCCACACGTATTTCCATGTGCATCAGGTTGTTGGCGGCCTAGATGATCTTTCCGCCGTGGTCAGTTGAATCGCCGAGCCGGGCCATGGGCCGGCCTTGTACGTCTTTCATCGCATCTCCCTGGAAATCGCCATGCACAAAGAAGCGCACCGCAAATTTTTCGATGCTTGCTTAATCTTCAGCGCAAGCCAAACGAACAATTGCTAAAAAAAGTCATATCAATGCACAGCAGATAATCCGCATAAAGTTTGATATGCAGCGAAAACTGCCTAATATGGCCGTGAATCAGGACGCTGCCTTGCTCTCCTTGACCGCAAAAGCCCGCGCAATCAGGCATTTTGTTTGCACGTCTCCCGGATTTCCTCACCTGGCGCGACTGTTACGCGGGCTCCGCTGCGACCCTGCGCGATGCGCTACGCCATGCGGTTGAACGTGGCGGCGCGTCTTGGTCAGTGTGCTACATCAGGGCGTGCCATCTCTTGCGACGCTGGTCGCCGACCTTTGTGGCGGCCGATCGCGTGAAGGCCCACGTGAAGGCCGCTCACGCAGCGGGCGAATGTCCTTGCTGGTGGGGCGCCGCAGTGCCAGATGATTCGGACTCCGGAATGGAGCCGGAAGAAAAAAGGGCGCGTGATGCGCCCTTCTCGATGCGTTCTGCACTGGGCCCGCGCGCTAGCGCTGAGCCCGCCAGGTTCTCAGCAGGAGGGCGTTGGTCACGACGCTCACGCTGGAGAAAGCCATCGCCGCGCCCGCGAGCATCGGGTTGAGCAGGCCGAACGCCGCGAGCGGAATGCCGATCAGGTTATAGATGAACGCCCAGAACAGGTTCTGCTGGATCTTGCGCCAGGTGCGCCGCGAGATGTCGATGGCGGCCGCGACGAGCGCCGGGTCGCCGCGCATCAGCGTGATGCCGGCGGCGTGCATGGCCACGTCGGTGCCGGTGGCCATGGCAATGCCGATGTCGGCGGCGGCGAGCGCGGGCGCGTCGTTGATGCCGTCGCCGGCCATCGCGACGATGCCGCCGCTGCGCATCTTCAGGTCGCGGATCGTGCGTGCCTTGTCGTCGGGCAGCACCTGAGCATGAACCTCGTCGATGCCGAGCTGCGCGGCCACGGATGCCGCGCTCCCCGCGTTGTCGCCGGTCACGAGCACGCTGCGGATGCCCATTGCCTTGAGGTTCGCAATTGCCTCGCGCGCCGTGGGTTTCACCGTGTCGCCGAACGCGAGCAGCGCGAGCACGGCATCGGCGTTGGGTTTGCCGGGTGCGGCTTCGTCATGCGACTCGAACAGCCAGGACACCGTGTTGCCCGCTTCCTCGAGCGATCGCGCGCGCGCCGCGAGGGCAGGCGGGACGACGAGCCCTGACTCGTCGAGCCAGCGGCCGCTGCCGATCGCGAGGCGCCGGCCATTCACGCGGGCTTCGACACCACGCCCCGGCACCGCGCGCGCATGGGCCGCGGCGGGCAGTGGCGCACCGTTCTTGAGCGCCTCGTAAGCCTGCACCACGGCCTTCGCCAGCGGGTGATCGCTTTGCCGCTGCACGGCGGCCGCGAGCGCGAGCGCTTCGTCGTGCGCGAGGCCTTCGGCGGCTTCCAGCGCGGTTAGGGAGGGAAGGCCCACCGTGAGCGTGCCGGTCTTGTCGAAGGCGACCACGCTCACGTTGTGGGCCGTCTCCAACGCTTCGGCGTCCTTGATGAGCACGCCGTGGCGCGCGGCCACGCCGGTGCCGGCCATGATCGCGGCCGGCGTGGCGAGACCGAGTGCGCACGGGCACGCGATCACGAGCACGGCTACGGCATTGAGGATCGCCGTTTCGGCGCTGGCCCCGGCGAAGAGCCACGCGCCGAGCGTGAGCGCCGCGATCGCGAGAATCGCCGGCACGAACACCGCGCTCACGCGGTCGACGAGACGCTGGATCGGCGCCTTCTCGGCCTGCGCGCTTTCCACGAGACGGATGATGCGCGCGAGCGTGGTTTCCGCGCCGATGGCCGTGGTGCGCACGGCTATCGCGCCTTCGCCGTTGATCGAGCCGGCCGTGACGGGATCGTCGGGCGCTTTCGGCACCGGCAGGCTCTCGCCCGTGATGAGCGATTCGTCCACGTGGCTGCGGCCTTCGAGCACGACGCCGTCCACGGGCAGCCGCTCGCCGGGGCGCACGACCACAATCGTGCCCACGCGCACTTGCGCGAGCGGCACTTCGCGCTCCTCGAGCGCCGCGCCGCTTGGCCCCATCGCGCCTTCCACGCGGATGCGCGCCCGCTCGGGCCGCAGCGCGTTGAGGGCGCGGATCGCGTCGGTGGTCTGGCGCTTCGCGCGCGCCTCGAGCCACTTGCCAAAGCGCACGAGTGTGATGACCACGGCCGACGCCTCGAAGTACAGATGCGCGAGGTCGCCCGGATGCGCGAGCATTGCGTAGGCGCTCACGCCATATGCGGCCGAGGTGCCGAGCGCGACCAGCAGGTCCATGTTGCCCGCGCCCGCTCGCACGGCTCGCCACGCGGCGCGGTAGAAGCGCGCGCCGAACCCGAACTGCACGACGGTGGCGAGCGCGAACTGGGCCGAGGCCGGAAGCATCCAGTGCAGGCCGAGCCAGTGGCCGAACATCGGCAGCACGAGCGGGAGCGTGAGCACGGCCGAAACCAGCACGGCGCGCCATTCGCGGCGTGCTTCGTCGAGGGCGGCGGCGCTTTTGGCGGGCGCGGTGGCGTCCTCTTCTGCCTCGAGCGGCGTCGCTTCGTAGCCGGCCTTCTTCACGGCGGCGACGAGCTGATCCTGCATTTCGCCGGAGAGCGGCGCGCGCAAATTGACGGTGGCCTGCTCCGTGGCGAGGTTCACGCTGGCGCCGGCCACGCCGGGCACGCGCGCGAGCGCCTTTTCGACACGGTTCGCGCACGAAGCGCACGTCATGCCGCCAATGGCGAGCGTGGCGGCTTCGGTGGCGACGGGCACGGCTTCGTAGCCGGCCTTTTCGACGGCGGCGACGAGCGCGGCGGGGCCAACTGCGTTGCTGGCCTCGACGGTGGCCTTTTCGGTGGCGAGGTTGACCGAGGCGCGCGTGACGCCCGGCACCTTCGCGAGCGCCTTCTCGACACGCGTGGCGCAAGACGCGCAGGTCATGCCGTGGATCTCGAGTTCGGCGATGCCGGTTTCGGTGCGCTCGGCAACAAGGGGTTCATTCATGATGGTGGCGTGCGAACGCTAACTGGAAATGACGTTACGCAGTATCTACGTTCCCATCATGGGAGGGTCAAGGGGGCAAGGGGCGATCGGGCGCGACATTCCGCCCCCTTTAACGTCATTTCTGCGGCATGGCATCGAGCATCGCCTGGCTCACGGCTCGCTGCTCGTCGGTCTCGCGCGCGCCGAGCGTGTTCGCGGCCCCGAGAATGTCGGCTTGCGTGCGGTTCTGGCTCAGCTTCCATTTGCCGACCAGCTTCGTCACCTCGATTTCGAGGCCGACGATCGCGCCGAGCATCTGCGTGAGGTAGTCGGCGGGCGCATCGCCCATTTTCCAGGGCGCGCTTTCGCCCGCCTCCATCTTGCGCGTGAGCCGCGCGACCAGGCCGCGCACGTAGTTTTCGTCGTCATGCACGACGATACGGCCGTGAGCGTGGACGACGATATAGTTCCAGGTCGGCACGGCGCGGTGGGTTTCCACCTTGCTCGGATACCACGTGGGCGAGATATAGGCCGTGGGGCCCTGGAAGATGACGAGCGTCTCGGGCGCGGCCGCCGCTTCCTGCCAGAGCGGATTCGCGCGCGCCACGTGCGCGCGCAGCGTGCCGAACGGCCCAAGAGCGGGCTCGAACTCGAACGGCACATGGTTGGCGTCGAGTCCGTTGGACCCGTTCGTGACGATCGTGCCGAACGGCTGCGCGGCGATCAGGGCGTCGAGCACTTCACGGCGGTTTTCTTCGAAATGGGCAGGCACATACATAGGCGGGAACGCTCCATCCAGATTGACGCGTCCGCGCGCGCAAAGAGGCCGCGAGCGGTTGCGGAAGTCCACGAATCGTGCGCCGCCCACACACAAGCATGGCGGCTGCCAGGCAATATTCCACGCCACGGTCTTTTCAGGCCCAGGCGCGAGCGATACGATACCATCCGGCGGCATTGGCGCCATGCTGAGCGCATTGCATCACGGCCCTGGGGGGGCCTGGCGCGTGGCACTGGTGGCCGGTCGACGTCACTTCCTGGACCGCCTGCATCGCATACAACCAACAAATGACAACAATACATCGAGAGTTCTCTTTGTGCCGCAGCGGCCTGGCGCTCGCATGCCTTGCGCTGATCGCCGGCTGCGCTTCGGCGCCGGGCGAAATCGCGCCGAAGAGCAACGGCTGGATGAAGGACGAAGTCTCCGACTCCTATGTATTCGGCTATCCGCTCGTGCTGATGGACGTGTCGCGCGAGGCCGCCACGGGCAGCAGGCCCGGCCAGGCCGCGCCGAACACGCTTCGCCACGCGCAGTCGCTGCCGCCCGTCGGGGCCGCCAACCCTCCCGAACCGAATCTGGACACGCTCTCGTCGAGCGGTTGGCTCGATGTTTCCAGCGAGCCGGTGCTCGTAACGCTGCCCGATACGCATGGCCGTTACACGGACGCGCGTGCGCTCGACATGTGGACGAACGTCGTCTGGTCGACGGGGGCCGCGCAAACCGGCGAGCGTGCCGGCGGCCTGAAAGCGCAAACGATTGCCTTCGTTCCGGTGGGCTGGAAGGGTACGCTGCCCGCGCGCGTGAAGCGCGTGGAGGTGACGACACGCTATGTGTGGTTCCTCGCGCGCATCGAGACGCGCGGAGGCGCCGACCTCGCGGCAGTGCGCAAGCTGCAGCGCGGCGTGCAGGCGACGCCGCTTTCGGCATGGGGTGATCGCGGCGCCCAGAGCGAACGCGCGGCGCGCGGCACCGAGGCCGGCGGCCCAACCCCGAGCGGCGACCCGGTCACGCCGGTCACGCCGGGCACGCCGTCTGCGCAGGTGGCGGCCCTCGACGCGAATGGCTTCTTCGGCCGGCTCGCGCAAGCGCTGGAAGACAACCCGCCCACGCCGGACGACCCACATGCGCTCAAGATTCTCGGCGACATCGGCGTGCGCCCCGGCGATCCGGCCCACTTGCCAACGGGCGCGAAAGACGCCGCGGTCGTGAAGGCCGGTCTCGCGGAGGGCCGTGCGCGCATTGCCACGCCGCCTTCGAACCTGCTGGCGGGCAACGGCTGGCTGTGGGTGGGCAGCGACGCGGGCAACTATGGCCCCGACTACTCGCTGCGCGCCTATGCGGCCTATGCTTCGCCAGGACTGTCGACGAGCCGCGACGAAGTGCGCGCGCGCGTGAGCCAGGACAGCGATGGCCATGCGCTCAATGGCGCGAACCGCTACACGATTCACTTCACGGCGAAGCAACTGCCGCCGGTGCGCGGCTTCTGGTCGATCACGGCCTATACGACGAGTGGCGCGCTCGACGCCGACTCGCCCGTGCGCGTGTCGTTCGGCGACCGCAATGGCGCGCGGCGCAACCGCGACGGTTCGCTCGACGTGCACGTGAGCGCCGAGCGTCCGCGCGGCGGTGCGAACTGGGTGCCGGCGCCGCACGGCGACTTCCGTCTCGTGTTGCGGCTCTATGCACCGAAACCGCAGGCGACCGACGGCAGCTGGCAGCCGCCAGCCGTCGAGCGGCAGTAGGACACGGGTAGGGCGGCGCGGGCGCATCCAGCGTTCCGCCGCCTGCGCTTGCCGCTTGTTGCTTGTCGTTGTGGCGCCGCTTGCCGCGGCGCCGCAACAAGCTCGTCAACGCGCGTGAGCGTCGCGCGAATGCGCCTCGACATAGCCCGTCGCTTGCTCGCTCATGCGCGACGCAACGTGTGCATCGTGCGCAACGCGCGCATCGAGCGCATCGAGCGCATCGAGCGCATCGTGCACGAGGCGCATCGCGCCGCAGAGGTTGAAACATCGTCAATTACTGCACCCGAAGCGGCGTTTTACGGCCGTCCCACCTTCTATCGGGCCTATACTTCGGCGTGTCGGCATCCCCGGATATCTGACATCAGACCCACATCCCGCGGCGGGCCTGTTGCCGCGTCATCCGTAAGCAAGCATGGCAAGTCTCAACAAAGCGTCGCTCAACTCTTCTCTGGAATCGGTGCGCGCCGTCGCGCGTGCGCCCCGCACCCGGCGCATCCTCACAGGCGTCGTCATCTTCCTCGTCGTGTTCGGCCTGCTCGGCTTCTTCGCCGCGCCGCCCGTCATTCGCCACGTCGCCGAACAGCAGTTGAGCAAGCAGCTCGAGCGGCCCGTCACGATCGGCAGCATCGCGCTCAATCCCTACACGCTGCGTCTCGAGGCGGACCGCGTGCGCATTGGCGAGCGCGGCGGCAATGGCGACTTCTTCGATGTCTCGCGCGCCGTCGTGCAGGCGTCGTGGTCGTCGATCCTTCGCGCCGCGCCCATCGTCGACGAATTGCGGCTCGACTCGCCGCGCGCGACGATCGTGCGGCTCGACGCGCAGCACTTCAACTTCTCGGACCTCGTCGACAAGTTTTCGACGCCCTCGAAACCGAACAGCAAGCCCGCGCAGTTCTCGGTCTCGAACATCCGCGTCGAGAACGGCACGATCACCTTCGACGATCGTCTGCTCAACGAAAAGCACGTGGTCGACCGATGGTCGCTGGGCATTCCGTTCATTGCCACCCTGCCATCGAAGACCGACATCTTCGTCGAGCCGCTGCTGCGCGCGCGCATCGACGGCGCGAGCACGCTTGCCATCGACGGCAGGACCAAGCCGTTCGCGGCGTCGCGCGAATCGGAAGTCGAGCTGCGCCTGACCGATCTCGACGTGCCGAAGCTGCTCACCTACGCGCCCACGAAGCTGCCCGTCACCGTGAAGAGCGGCAAGCTTTCCACGAACCTGAAGCTCGACTTCGTGATGTCGGGCGAGAAGCCCACGCTGCGCGTTTCCGGCACGACCGACCTGAACGACTTCGACGCCACCGACAACGCCAGCGCGCCGCTCTTCGCCGCGCGCAGCCTGCATGTGGCGGCGGCTTCGCTCGAACCGTTCAGCAACGTCTACCGCTTCGACGACATCCGGCTCGACACACCGAGCGTCTGGCTCGCACGCGACAAGCAAGGTGTGCTTAGCGTCGAGAAGCTGGCGGGCGCGCCGGCGGCGAAAGGCGAGCAGGCCGCGAACGCCGTGCCGGCCTCGGGCATATCGGGCGCCTCGGGTGCATCGGTTGCATCGGGTGCCGCGACAGCCGAGGCACTGCCCGCCGAAGCGAAGCCCGCTCCGCTCGATCTGTTCATCCGCCAGTTCGCGCTCACGGGCGGCACCGTGCACGTGCATGACGAGGTGCCTTCTCGGCCGGTGGAGTTCGACCTCACGGACGTCGCCACCACGCTCGCAAACTTCTCGACGACAGCGAAAGCGGGCGCCCCCTACACGTTCGCGATGAACCTGCGCGATGGCGGCTCGGCGAAGGTGGCCGGCACGCTCAGCCTCGCCGCCAAAATGGCCGATGCGAAGATCGACCTTCAGCAGGTCGCGCTGCCGCCAGCACAGCCCTATCTCGACAACATGAGCGCCGCGCAGGTCGTCGACGGCAAGCTGAACCTCACATCCACAATCAATGCCAACTGGGCGCAACAGCCCGCCGTCGTGCAGATCGGCCAGAGCACGCTCGGGCTCGACTCGCTCAAGATCGCCGCGCGCGGCGCTAAGGAACCGGCCATCGGGCTCGCTCAAGGTACGGTGAAGGTGAGCAGCGTCGATCTCGCGGCACGCAAGGCGCAGATCGCCTCGGTGGAGGCGACCGGCTTGCTCGTGAACGCGGAGCGCCAGAAGGACGGCAAGATCGATCTCATGCAGCTGGCCGCCGGCCGCGAGGCCGTGCCCAAGCGCACGGCGTTGCACACGGCGCGCAAGACGGTGCAGGAAGGAGCGCCGTGGCGTTTCACGATCGATGCGCTCACCCTGAGCAACGGCACGATCAATTTCACGGACAGCACGACGCCGCGCCCGGTGAAGCTCGCCATTACGCCGCTCGACCTGAAGATCCAGCAGATCAGCGACGACATGGGGCGCGCGCTGCCCATCGACCTGAAGGCGACCGTCAACCGCAGTGGCACGCTCGCCGTGACCGGCAACGTGAATCCCACGCCGCTGAAGGCGCAGTTGAAAATCGATGCGAACCGCCTCGATGCCGCCGCATTCGAGCCGTACTTCGGCAGCCAGCTCAATGCGGTGATCGCGAGCGCGCTGCTCAACATGAACGGCCAGCTCGCGGTGGAGCAAAGCAAGGCGCTCAAGGCGGACTATCGCGGCGACGTGGCGCTCGTGGACGTGCGCATGCTCGACAAGGCGACCTCCGGCCCGTTCGCGGGCTGGCGCTCTCTCGCGCTCACGAACCTGAAGGCGAACTACGACGAGGCGCGCGGCACAGCCGTGGACGCAAGCCGCGTCACCTTCTCGGGCTTCTACGGGCGCGTGCTGCTCGACGCCCAGGGCAAGCTCAATCTCAAGGACGTGGTTGCGCATCAAACCGGCGAGGCGCAGTCGCTCACGCAGGACACGAGCGCCGCGGAGCGAGGCGGCCGCGAGCCCGTGCCGCTCACCCCGCAGGCTGCGAGCGCGCCGGTCCAGACGGCCTCCGCACCCGCGCCGGCCTCCGCGAGCACGATGGTCACCGCGGCGCAGCCGCCGAAGCATCCCGTGCGCCTGCACTTCGGCCAGCTCGTGCTGCAGGACGGCCGCGTGAACTACACCGACGATTTCATCAAGCCGAACTACACCGCCGACCTCGTGCAGATTCACGGCACGGTGGGCGCGTTCGGCACCGAATCGACGACATCCGCGCCCGTCGACGTTTCCGCGAAGCTCGCCGCGAATGGACCCCTCACGATCAAGGGCACGATAAATCCGCTCATCGACAAACCCGCGCTCGATCTCACGGCGGCCGCGCACGACATCGAGCTCACGAACCTCACGCCGTACTCGGCGAAGTATGCGGGCTATCCGATCACGAAGGGCAAGCTCAACGTCGATCTGCATTACCAGCTCGCCAACGACCAGCTCTCGGCGAACAACCACATCTTCATCGACCAGCTGACGTTCGGCGATCACGTCGACAACGACACGGCCACGAAGCTGCCGGTGCGTCTCGCGATCTCGCTGCTCAAGAACCGGCGCGGCGAGATCGACGTGAACATTCCGGTGTCGGGCTCGCTCTCGAACCCCGAATTCAGCCTGGGCGGCCTCATCTGGAAGGCGGTGCTCAACCTGATCGCGAAGGCGGTGACCGCGCCGTTCACGCTGCTCGCCAACGCGTTCGGCGGTGGCGGCGAGGAGCTCGGCTACGTGGAGTTCGCGCCCGGCACGTCGACGCTCGACGACGCGGACGAGAAGAAACTCGACACGATCGCGAAGGCGCTCGACGACAAGCCGTCGATCAAGATCGACCTGATCGGCCGCGTCGACCCGGCCGTGGACGCGCCCGCGCTGCGCGAGCAGTACGTGGACAACCTCGTGCGCCTCGAGAAAGTGAAGGACACGGTGGGCAACGGTGAGAGCGTGGATACCTCGCAGGTCAAGGTGGACGCCAAGGAATACGAAAAATACCTGGCCAAGGCATACAAGTCGGCCGACTTCAAGAAGCCGCGCAACATGATCGGCATGACGAAGACGCTGCCCGAGGACGACATGAAGCAGGCGCTCGCCGGGCACGCGCCTGTCGACGACGCGGCGTTGCGCGATCTCGCGCAAAAGCGCGCGCAGGCCGTGCAACAGTACTTCGAAGGCAAGGTCGATCCGAGCCGTGTGTTCGTCGTCGCGCCGAAGCTCGACGCGAAGGGCATCGACGACAAGGGCGCGACTACGCGAGTCGACTTCGGGCTCAAGTAAGCGCGATTGCGCGATTGAACATGGCGGCGCGCTTCGGTCTAACCGGCGCGCCGTTGCTTTTGTGGCTTCGCAAACGCATGTTCCTCGATCACGCGGGCGAGTGTGGCGAAGGCCGGTGCGATGTCTTCGTGCGGCACGCATGCATAGCCTGTTAGCAGTCCTGTTCGATCCTGGCGCACGCTGTAGTAGGCGGCGAGCGGGCGCACGATCACGCCCGCATCGTAGGCTGCGGCGGTGATGGCGCGGTCGTTGGCGTCGTCGGGCAGGCCTAGCACGAAATGCAGGCCCGCTTCGTCGCCCATGACCGGCAGTGCGTCGCCGAAATGGCGCGTCACCGCGTCGATCAGCAACTGTCGGCGCTCGCCGTAGAGCGTGCGCATGCGGCGCACGTGCGAGGTGAGATAGCCGTCCATGATGAATTCGGCGAGCACGGCTTGTTGCATGAGCTGGCCTTCGCGATACAGCTCGGCCACGCCGGTGCGGAACGTGGGTGCGAGACGCTCGGGCACGACCATGTAGCCGATGCGCAGCCCCGGAAACAGCAGCTTGCCGAGGCTGCCCACGTAGATCACCCGGTCCGATTCGTCGAGCCCCTGCAGCGACGCGAGCGGCCGGCTGCCATAGCGGAACTCGCTGTCGTAGTCGTCCTCGATGATCCACACCTTGTGCTGGCGCGCGTATTCGAGCAGCGTGCGGCGGCGCGCGAGGCTCATCACCATGCCGAGCGGATATTGATGCGAGGGCGTGACGAGCGCGATGCGCGGCGGGTCGCGCAGGTCCTGTTCTCGTGGATTGAGACCTTCGGCATCGACGGGAATCGGCGCGAGCTTCAAACCTGAGGACTGCAACACACTGCGTGCGCCCCAGTAGCACGGTTCCTCCACCCACGCGCGGTCGCCTACGTCGGCGAGCAGGCGCACGGCCAGGTCGATGGACTGGTGAATGCCGGTGGTGATGATGATCTGGTCCGGCGTGCAGCGCACCGAGCGCGCGACACGCAGGTAGTCCGAGAGCGCGCGCCGCAGCGGCCGGTAGCCGCCGCCGGGCGCGTAGGTGAGCAGGCCGTGGTTGGCCGACTTCCACAACCGCGCCTGCAGGCGGCTCCATGTGCGTGCCGGAAACTCCGCGACGTCGGGCACGCCGGGCATGAACGCGCCCCACTGTTTCGCGGACACGCCTGCTTCATCGATTAGCCGTTGACCGCGCATCGACATGTCGCCACGCGGGCAGGCGGTGCTTTGGCCTTCGCCGGTGCGGCTTTCGCCGCCGCCCACCGCGCTCGTGCTTTCGGGTGCGAGCGTGCTCACGGCTGCCGTGTCGGGGCGCGTGTCGGCTACATACGTGCCGCTGCCCGTGGTCGAGATGACGTAGCCCTCGGCGCTCAACTGGTCGTAGACGTGCAGCACGGTGTTGCGCGCCACGCCGAGGTCGCCCGCGAGCGTGCGCGAGCTGGGCAGCTTGGTGCCGGGCGTGAGCCGGCCGGTGAGGATGGCCTGCTGCATGAGTTGCAGTAGCTGGCGGTAGGCGGGCTCGGCGCTTTCCTTGTCGAGTTGCGCCGCGAGCCATTCGGACAGGATGACCATGGCCAAAGTGGTTCCATCAGGAATAATGAAATGGCTCCATTGAATGGAGCCGTAACCCTCTATAGTAATTCGCACGTCAGGCGCGGTTAATCCCCGTGACAGGATTTATTTAATCGCGCCGGAACAGACCGGGCGGCGCGCCGGCGGCTTACGCATGGGCCGCGCGCCCGCGCAAACCTGGAGAAAAGAGCATGGAGACAAGGCGATGAAGACCTCGGACGTGATCGTCAGCTTTCGCGGCGTGCGCAAGACTTACGACGGCGAATCGCTGGTCGTCAAGCAACTCGATCTTGATATCTATCAAGGGGAGTTTCTGACGCTGCTCGGGCCGTCCGGCTCGGGCAAGACCACCTGCCTGATGATGCTCGCCGGCTTCGAGTTTCCCACCGGCGGCGAGATTCGCCTCGAAGGCAAACTGCTCAACAACGTGCCGCCGCACAAGCGCGACATCGGCATGGTGTTCCAGAACTACGCGCTCTTTCCGCATCTCACCGTCGAGCAGAACGTGGCGTACCCGCTCGGCGTGCGCAAGGTGCCCGCGGCCGAACGCGCGCAGCGCGTGAACGATGCGCTGAAGATGGTGCGCATGGAAGGCTTCGCAAAGCGCTATCCCGCGCAGCTCTCGGGCGGCCAGCAGCAGCGCATCGCGCTCGCCCGCGCGCTCGTGTTCCAGCCCAAGCTCGTACTGATGGACGAGCCGCTCGGCGCGCTCGACAAGCAGTTGCGCGAACATATGCAGTACGAACTGAAGTCGCTGCACGAGAAGCTCGGCGTCACGTTCGTCTACGTCACGCACGACCAGGGCGAGGCGCTCACGATGTCGGACCGCGTGGCCGTGTTCGACAAAGGCATCGTGCAGCAGCTCGACAGCGTCGACCGGCTCTACGAGTCGCCGTGCAACGAGTTCGTGGCGAACTTCATCGGCGACAGCAACCGGCTGCGCGGCACGATCGCGGCTGTGGATGGCGAGTACTGCGAAATGCATCTTGCCGACGGCACGCGCCTCAAAGGCCGCAACGTGGCGGGCGCGAAGGCGGGAGCGGCGGCCGTTGCGTGCATTCGCCCCGAACGCATGAAGCTGGCCGCGAACGGCGCCAGAGGTGCCAACGGTGCCAATGGTGCCAATGGTTCCATGGGCAACGGCGCGAACGCGCTGGCGGGCGAGGCGCGCGGCCTCATCTATTTCGGCGACCACGTGCGCATGCGCTGTGGTCTGCCTCAACAGGACGAGTGCTTCGTGAAGGTGCCGCTCGGCACCGAAGCGCTCGAAGGCTTTGCGCCCGGCCAGCCGGTCGCGCTTGAATTCGCGCCTGAGCATTTGCGCGTGTTCGCGTAAGGCGTGCGGGCGCGGCGCCGCGGCGTGTTCGCGTGCGCTGCGTTTCGCGTAGCGTCTCGACGATCGGGCCACGTCTCTCGCATCGAAGGGCCCGGCATGACAAACCACCAAGGAGAAGGGACTACACCATGAAGCAGATCGGCAACATGCGCGTTGCTGCGGTCGCGGCCGCGCTCGCACTCTCGTTTAGCGCGGCGCATGCCGCGGAGCTGACCGTCGTGAACTTCGGCGGCGCCAATGGCAACGCGCAGAAGGCGGCCTTCAGCGAGCCGTTCCAGACGCAGACGGGCAACAAGATCACGGCCGTCGAGTACAACGGCGAGCAGGCCAAGGTGAAGGCCATGGTCGATGCGAAGCACGTGGACTGGGACGTGGTCGAGGTCGAAACCGGCGACATCGCGCGCGGCTGCGACGAAGGCCTTTACGAGAAGCTCGACTGGGCGAAGCTCGGGAACAAGGGCGACTTCATGAAAGCGGCGCAGCAGCCCTGCGGTGCGGGCTTCTTCGTGTGGTCGACGGCGCTCGCGTACAACGCCGACAAGCTCAAGAGCGCACCCACGGGCTGGGCCGACTTCTGGGACGTGAAGAAATTCCCGGGCAAACGCGGCATGCGCAAGGGTGCTCAGTACAACCTGGAGTTCGCGCTGATGGCCGACGGCGTTGCGCCGCAGGACGTCTACAAGGTGCTCTCGACGAAGGCCGGCCAGGACCGCGCGTTCAAGAAGCTCGATGAGCTGAAGCCGTACATCCAGTGGTGGGAGGCGGGCGCACAGCCGCCGCAGTTCCTCGTGGCGGGCGACGTGGTGATGTCCACGGCGTTCAACGGCCGTATCGACGCTGCACAGCGCGAAGGCAAGAACCTCAAGGTGGTCTGGAACGGCAGCATCTACGACCTCGACTACTGGGCGATCCCGAAGGGCGCGCCGAACAAGGCGCTGGCCGAGCAGTACATTGCGTACACGCTCTCGCCGAAGCCGCAGCAGGCGTATGCGCAGCATATCGCTTACGGCCCGGTGAACGAGAACGCGATCAAGGCGCTCGACGCGAAGACGCTCGCCAATCTGCCCAACTCGCCGAGCAACGGCAAGAACGCCGTGCAGCAGAACCTCACATTCTGGACCGACCACGGCGACGAACTGGAGCAGCGCTTCGCCTCGTGGGCTGCCAGGTAAGCGTGTGTAGCGCAGAACGCTGCGATGCATGTGCCGCAGCGTTCTGCACCACGGTGGCGAAAACATTGCAAGGGCTCGAGGGGGTGCGACCGGCGCCCCGCGGGCGTGGGACGGGAGTCGGCACTGAAATGCCTGCTTCCGTCGACACAGGAGACTGGTTGTGATCACAACGACGACCGTGACCAACGTTGGCGGCGCGGCGCGCGAAGAGAGCGCGCGCCTGAAGCGCGAACTGCGCGTGGCGCAGGCGAAAAAGCGCACGATGGCGCTCATGCTGATCGCGCCGCTCGCCATATTTCTATTGCTGATTTTTGTGGTGCCGATTGCCGCGCTGCTCACGCGCGCGGTGCAGAACCCCGAAGTGGTGACGGCGCTGCCGCATACCGTTGCGGCGCTGCGCGAATGGGACCGCAAGAGCACGCCGCCCGATGCGGCTTATGCAGCGCTCGCCGAGGACCTCGCCGCCGTGAAGGAAGGCGAAGCGATGGGCGCGCTGGCGCGCCGCCTGAACGTGGAAATCGCGGGTTTCCGCTCGCTTGTGGCGAAGACCGCGCGCGCGATGCCGCTAGCCGACGACGACGGCAAGCCGCTCACGCTCACGCCCGCGCAGACGCGCGCCAAGATCGTCGAGCTCGACGATCGCTGGAGCGATGTTTCCTACTGGCAGGCCATCGCGAAGAATAGTTCGCGCTACTCACCGTTCTACCTGCTCGCGTCTCTCGATCACCGCCAGGATGCGTTCGGTAGCATCGTGCCCGCCGATCCCGATCAGCAGATCTATCTCGACGTATTCGCCCGGACCTTCGTCATCAGCGTATTCGTCACGGTGTTCGCGCTGCTGCTCGGCTATCCGCTCGCCTACTGGATCTCGACGCTCTCCGAGCGCCGCGCGAATCTCGTGATGATTCTCGTGCTGATTCCGTTCTGGACGTCGATTCTCGTGCGCGTGGCCGCGTGGATCGTGATCCTGCAGGGCGAGGGCCTCATCAACAAGGCGCTGATGGGCACGGGCCTCATCTCGCATCCGCTCGCGCTGCTGTTCAACCGCGTGGGCGTCTATATTTCGATGACGCACATCCTGCTGCCGTTCATGGTGCTGCCGCTCTATAGCGTCATGAAGTCGATTCCGCCTACCTACCAGCGCGCCGCGGTGTCGCTCGGCAGCCATCCGTTCGCAGCCTTCTGGCGCGTGTATGTGCCGCAGACTTACCCAGGTGTGGGCGCGGGCGTGCTGCTCGTGTTCATTCTCTCGATCGGCTACTACATTACGCCTGCGCTGCTCGGCGGCCCGAGCGACCAGATGGTCAGTTACTACGTGGCGTACTTCACGAACGTATCGATCAACTGGGGCATGGCCTGCGCGCTCGGCGCGCTGCTGCTCGCGGCGACCACGGTGCTGTATTTCGTCTACGGGCGCTTCACGCGCACGCAACTGAGCCTCGGCTGAGGGAGGCACGAACATGAAATTCGCAAAGCCGCTTTTTGCGCCGCATATGTCGGCTGTCGAGCGTGTGTGGTACTTCGTGCTGCGTGCGCTAGTCGTGCTCACGCTGCTTTATCTGATCCTGCCCGTGCTCGCGATCGTGCCGCTCTCGTTTTCTTCGAGCACGTTCCTCGTCTATCCGATTCCGGGCTGGTCGCTGCGCTGGTATCAGAACCTCGTCATGTCCGACGAGTGGCGCATGGCCGCGAAGAACAGTTTCATCGTGGGTCCTGCCGCGACGCTCGTGGCGACCGTGCTCGGTACGCTCGCGGCCATTGGCATCACCAAGGCCGATTTTCGCGGCAAGGCGCTGCTCATGGCGATCCTCATTTCGCCGATGATCGTGCCGGTAGTGGTGGTGGGCGTGGGCATGTATCTGTTCTTCGCGCCGCTCGGCCTCGCCAACACGTACCTCGGGTTGATCCTCGCGCATGCGTCGCTTGGCGTGCCGTTCGTCGTGACCACGGTGGCGGCCACGCTACAGGGCTTCAACCATAACCTCGTGCGCGCGAGCCTCTCGCTTGGTGCAAACCCGGTCACGACGTTCTTCCGCATCACGCTGCCCGTCATCGCACCGGGCGTGATTTCGGGCGCGCTGTTCGCTTTCGCTACTTCGTTCGACGAAGTGGTGGTGACGCTCTTCCTCGCGGGCGCCGATCAGACCACCTTGCCGCGCCAGATGTTCACCGGCATTCGCGAGAACATCAGCCCGACGATCGCTGCGCTCGCAACGATCCTCGTCGTGTTCTCCACATGCCTGCTGCTGGCGCTCGAATGGCTGCGCGGCAGGAATGCGGCGCGCGCAGTGAAGGCATGATGAAAAAAGGCAGCGCCACCGCGCTGCCTTCGCCCTTGTGCGTGTGCCTTAGTCGCCGAGCAGCGCCGGCTTGCGGCGCTTCACCCACTGCGTGGCCTGATCGTAGGCATGCGCGAGTTGCAGGACGGCCAGATCCGCTTGCGGCTTGCCGATCACCTGCAGGCCCATCGGCAGACCTTGCGCATTGAAGCCCGCCGGCACGCAGACCACGGGCAGACCGGCGAGGCTGGCGCCAATGACGACCTCCATCCAGCGGTGATAGGTGTCCATCGTGCGGCCGGCGATGGCCTTGGGCCAGTGCTCGTTCGCATCGAACGGGAAGACCTGTGCGCTCGGCAGCGCGAGATAGTCGTAACGCTCGAACAGCGAGAGCAGCGCGTTGTACCACTGGCTGCGCGCGACCGTGGCGTTCCAGACATCCTCGCCGGAAAGACGCAGGCCGCCTTCCACTTCCCATTGCGCCTCGGGCTTGAGCAGCGCGCGCTTTTCCGGGTCGCGGTAGAGGGCCCCCAGCGTGCCCGCGCACGAGAAGTGGCGCAGTGTGAGCCAGGTTTGCCAGAGCTGCTCCATCGGGTAGTCAGGGCGCGCGGCTTCGACCTTGCAGCCAATCGACTCGAAGTCCTTGAGCGCGGATTCGCACTGCGCGAGCACGCCGTCTTCCATCGGCAGATAGCCGTCGTAGTTGCCGAGCCAGCCGATGCGCGTGCCACCGACATCACGTTCGAGCGAGCCCGCGAACTGCGCGGGATCTTCGCTGATGGAGAGCGGCGCGCGCGCGTCGTAGCCGGCCTGGGTGGAGAGCAGCATCGCGAGATCGGGCACGCTGCGGCCCATCGGCCCGGCGTAGCCGAGCTGATTGAAGAACAGGTCGTGGGCGGGCACGGAGGGCACGCGGCCTTGCGACGGACGAAAGCCGAAAATGTTGTTCCAGCCAGCGGGATTGCGCAGCGAACCCATCATGTCGCTACCGTCGGCCACGGGCAGCATGCGCAGCGCGAGCGCCACGGCCGTGCCGCCGCTGCTGCCGCCTGCGCTGCGCGTGGGGTCGTAAGCGTTGAGCGTTTTGCCGAATATCGTGTTGTAGGTGTTCGAGCCGAGGCCGAATTCCGGTGTGTTGGTCTTGCCGATGAAGATCGCACCTTGCGCGCGCATGCGCGCCGCCATTAGCGCATCGGCTTTCGGCACTTCGTTTCGGAAGAGAGGCGAGCCTTGCGTGGAGGCGATGCCGGCCGTGGCCGTGAGATCCTTCGGTGCCTGCGGCATGCCATGCATCCAGCCAAGATGGTCGCCGCGCGCGAGCTGGGCGTCGCGCTCGTCGGCCTCGGCGAGCAGCGCAGCGCGCTCGCGCAGCGAGACGATCGCATTGGCGGGCGTGTTCACGCGTTCGATATGGTCGAGGAAGGCGCTCATCACTTCGCGGCAGGACACTTTGCGAAGGCGTATCCATTCTGAAAGCTGGAGTGCGTCGGCCGTCACGAGATCGTTGGGCGACGGTTGTGAGGGGGACAGCGATGCCTGGTTCATACGTGTCTCTCGTTTGCGGATGGAGCGGGGCAAGCGTGCATTGTCGCGCAGGCCCGCGCGATGCGAAAGCAAACGAACAGTTGTCGCAACGCACGTCCGGTTGCCATGGCATGCCGCGTTGCAGCGGGCGGGCGTGCCACGCGGCGACGGCGGCGCGTGCGCTTACCTTGCCGTTTCGGCCGGCAAAGTGGCGCCGCCCAGCGCTTGATAGAGCGCGGCCGTATCGGCGAGGCGGTCCGCCTGGGCGCGTGTGCGATCGAGCGCCGTTTGCAGCGCCTGACGCTGTGTGTCGATGAGGCTGAACTCGCTCACGCCGCCCACGCCGTAGCGGGCGAGCGCCACGGTCGCACTCGCCTGCGCTTCGCGGGCGGCTTCGTCGCGCGATTGCAGTGCCTGCGCATCGCTTTCGAGTGCGCGCAGCGCATCGGCCACCTGCTGCAGCGCTTGCAGCACGGTCTGCCGATAATCGGCGAACGCGGCGTCCCAGGCTGCCTCTGCGGCACGCTTCTTCGCGTGCAGTTCGCCGCCGTGGAAGATCGGCTGGGTGAGCCCGAAGCCGAGGTTCCAGATATTGAGCCCGTCCACGACGTCTTCGATATGCGTGCGCTCGGTGCCGATGCTGCCCGAGAGCGTGATCTGCGGATACAGATTCGCGGTGGCGACGCCGACGTTCGCGCTCGCCTGATGCAGCAGCGCTTCGGCCGCGCGAATGTCGGGTCGCTCACGTGCGAGCGAAGAAGGCAGCGTGAGCGCGACGGCGCCGGGCAGATGCAGGGTGTCGAGCGTGAGGCCGTCCAGTTGCGGCTGGAACTGTGCGCTCGAAGGCGGAACGCCGAGAAGGACCGCAAGCTGATGGTCGGTCTGAGCGAGCTGCGTGGCGAGCGGCGGCAGCGTTGCGCGCGTCTGGGCGAGGAGCGTGCGCTGGCTGCGCACGTCGATATCGGCCACGCCGCCTGCCGCGAGACGCGCTTCCATGATTACGAGCTGGCGAGATTGTGCGTCGACGAGTTGTTGCGTGATCGTTATCTGCTCGCGCAGCGATGCGCGCCGCACCGCCGCCGAAACCACGTTGCCCGCAACCGTGAGCCGCGCGGCCGCGAGTTCGTAGGCCTCGTAATCGACCTGCGCCAGCGTTGCTTCGAGCGCGCGGCGGTTCGCACCGAACAGATCGAACACATACGAGACGCTGATGGAGGCGTTATACAGCGTGAACGGTGGGGGATTCGGCACGGCGGTGATGCCGAACGAGGCGAGGTCGATTTTCTCGCGAGTGGCGGAGAGCTTCGCATCGACGGAGGGAAAGAGCGCGGCGCCCGCCTGCGCATTGTAGTTTTCGCGCGCCTCGATCAGCTTGGCGCGCGCGGAGTCGAGCGTCGGGCTCGCTGTGAGCGCGGCATCGACGAGTTCATCGAGTGCCGCGCTGCCGAACTGCGTCCACCAGGCGTTGGGCACGTTCGGCGCGGCAACGAATATTTGCGCGCCACCGCCCGCGCCTTGCGCTGCGGCCGTGGCGGCGGGCGTGCCTTCTCGCGTGTAAGTGGCGGATTCGGGCGGGGCGGGCGCGTGAAAGTCCGGGCCGACCGTGCAGCCGGCGAGCACGAGCGCAGTAGAAATGATCAGGAGTGCACGGGAATTCATCGTCGTATGCCTCGCGCTAGTCGAGCGTGCGCCGGTAGAAGCGTACCGCGATGCCCATCACGATGATGGTGAAAACGCCGAGCGGCCAGACCGAGGGCCACAGGTCGGTCCAGCCGTTGCCTTTGAGCAGGACGCCGCGCACGAGCCGGTTGAAGTGGGTGAGCGGCAGCAGGTTGCCGATGAACTGCGCCCAGCGGGGCATGCCGCCGAACGGGAACATGAAGCCCGAGAGCAACAGGCTCGGCAGGAAGTAGAACACGGTGAGCTGCATGGCCTGCAACTGGTTCTGCGCGAGGGACGAGAGCGTGATGCCGACCGTGAGATTCGCCGCGATGAAGAGCAGTGCCGAAAGATAGAGCGCGATGAGACTGCCGGAGAACGG
This sequence comes from Paraburkholderia sp., assembly GCF_035501035.1. Classification (GTDB taxonomy): domain Bacteria; phylum Pseudomonadota; class Gammaproteobacteria; order Burkholderiales; family Burkholderiaceae; genus Paraburkholderia. The sequence goes on along the minus strand of NZ_DATJWR010000125.1, from coordinate 6,464 downwards.
CACATGGAACACGAAGCGTGCGGCGAGCACGATGATGGTGGCCTGCACCAGGCCGATCGCGATATACGGGACGATCTTGCCGGTCATGACCTCGACAGGCAGTACCGGCGTCGCGAGCAGGTTCTCCATCGTTCCGCGCTCGCGCTCGCGCGTAATGGCGAGCCCGGTCATCATGACCATCGTCATGGTGAGGATCACGCCCATCAGCCCCGGCACGACGTTGTACTGCGTGATGCCTTCGGGGTTGTAGAGGCGGTGCACCTGCACGTCGAAGGCCGCGGGCGCGCCGTTCAGGTGCGCGAGCGGCCCCGTGAGATCCTTCGCGGCGACAGGCGCGATGAGCCCCGGCAACGCGGCGAGCGCACTGGCGATGGCGGTGGGGTCGGTGGCATCGGCTTCGAGCAGCAGCGAGGGCCTTTCGCCACGCAACAGTCGCCGCGAAAAATCGACAGGAATGCTTAGCACGAACTGCACCGTGCCGCGCGCCAGTGCGTGACGTGCGGCGGCTTCGTCGGGCAGTGTTTCCACTACGTCGAAATAGGCTGAATTCTTCATGCCGGCCACGAAGCTGCGCGCGAACACGCTATCTTCGCCGATCACGATCGCCGTGGGCAGATGCTTCGGGTCGGTGTTGATCGCATAGCCGAACAGCGTGAGCTGGACGATGGGCAAGCCCACGATCATCGCGAACGTGATGCGGTCACGCTTGAGCTGCAGGAACTCCTTGAGCACGATGCTCCACCAGCGCGCCACGGAAAACGGCAGCTGGAGACTCACGGCTTCGCTCCATAGTTATCCTGAACATGACTCATCATGTAGATAAAAACGTCTTCGAGACTGGTGTCGATGCGTTCGGCGGTAAGCGGCTGGCCTTCCACCACGCGTTCGATGGCGGCGGCCAGTGCCGCGTGGTCGCGCCCGCTTGCGTGCAGCGCGGAGCCGAACACGACGGTCTGATCGACGCCAGGTGTCTCGCGCAGCTGGGCCGAAAGCGCGGTGAGCTGCTCGCCGTGAATGACCCAGGTCTCGAGATTCTGCGATGCGATCACCTCGGCGGCCGTGCCTTGCGCGAGTAGCTTGCCATACGCGATGTAGGCGAGCTTGTGGCAGCGCTCGGCTTCGTCCATGTAGTGCGTGCTGACGAGGACCGAGATGCCGCGCGCGGCTAGCCGGTGCAGCTCCTCCCAGAAGTCGCGGCGCGCGGTGGGGTCGACGCCCGCGGTCGGCTCGTCGAGCAGCAGCAGTTCCGGCTCGTGCAACATGCAGGCCGCGAGCGCGAGCCGCTGCTTCCAGCCGCCCGAGAGCGCGCCCGTGAGCTGGTTCGCGCGGCTCGCGAGGCCGAGCGATTCGAGCGCGCGGTCCACGGCTTCGCGACGGTTGCGCATCTTGTAGATGCGCGCCACGAAGTCGAGATTCTCGCGGATCGTGAGGTCTTCCCAGTATGAGAAGCGCTGCGTCATGTAGCCAACGTTGCGCTTGATCTGCGCGCTCTCGCGCACGATGTCGTAGCCGAGGCAGGTGCCCGAGCCGGAATCGGGCGTGAGCAGGCCGCACATGAGCCGGATCGACGTGGTCTTGCCGCTGCCGTTCGGCCCGAGGAACCCGAAAATTTCGCCGCGCGCCACGCGCAGCGACACGTCGTTCACAACATGCTTGCTGCCGAAGCGCTTGTTGAGATTGCGCACGTCGATGGCGTAATCGCCGTTGTGCTGGGCGGGCGTGCTCATTGCAGCGTCACCTCGACCGGCTGGCCCGGATGAAGCTTGACGGCGTCTTGCGCCGAAGGCCGCGCCTCGATCATGAAAACGAGCTTCGTGCGGTTTTCGTTGCTGTAGATGACGGGCGGCGTGTATTCGGCGGCGTTCGAGATCCACGTGATGGTGGCGGGAACATCCTCGGCGCAGCCGTCACAACGCACGGTTACCTTGCGCCCGGGGGCGAGCGAGCCGACCGCCGTTTCGGGCACGAAGAAGCGCACCTTCACGTTCTGCGGCGGCAGCATCTGCACGACGGGGTTGCCCGCCTGCACCCATTCGCCCACGCGAAAGAGCGTGTCGTAGACGAGGCCCGCGCGCGGCACGTTCACGCGTTTCTGGTCGAGCCGCCACTGCGCTTGCGCGAGCGAGGCGCGGGCGGCATCGACGTCGGCGGCCTGCGCGGCGATTTGCGCGGTGCGGCCCGGCAGGTTCGCCACGCGCACCTGGTTGCGCAGCTCTCGCACCTGAGCCGCGGTGGAGTCGGCCTGCGCGCGCGAGTCGTCGAGCTGTGCCTGCGAGATGCCACCTGCGCGCAATTGCGCCTCGTCGCGCGTGAGCTGCAGCGCGGCCTTGTGCGCGTTCGCCTCGGCCTGGGCGAGCTGTGCCTCGGTCACGCGCACTTCAGGAGGGCGCTTGCCGGTCTGGAGATCGGCGAGCTGCTGCTGTGCGGCCGTGAGGCGATGCTGCGCCTCGTTGCGCGCGGCTTCTTCTTCGCCCGATTCGAGCGCGAAGGCGGGCGCGCTGGCGGCGACGGTCTGCCCGCGTTCGACCGCGAGTTCGGTGAGCGTGCCCGACTGCGACGACGCGAGGTACACATACTCGCCTTCCGCATAACCTTGCCAGCGCGGCGGCTCGTGCCTCGAGCACGCGGTGAACACGAACGCGGCGCCGCACACGCAGACCGTCCTCCACTTCATGAAGCGTCCTCCTTGCGGCCCGATGCGCGACGCACGCGCCGTTGCGGCGGCACGGGTCGCAACGCCGCCCTCAATAGCGCGCTCACGTGGCGGTGCAGCGCGTCGCGTTCGATGATCGGGAAGCCGCGCGCGTTTTGCCAGATCTTCGAGGTTGCGAGCGGCAGCATGACGAGCGCGAGGATCGACATGAAGAGCAGCGGCGCTTCGAGCTCGGCATTGACACTGCCGCTGCGCTGCGCCTCACCGATGCGCGCCACGAAGCGCTGCAACTGCTCGACGGGCAGACGCCTGAGCATGCGTTCGCGCAGCAAGCCACCTTCGTTGACGATTTCGCGCAGCCAAAGCGGCGGCAGCCAGGGCATGCGCGAGGTGACCTCGAAGAGCCGTGCGACGATCTCCTCCACCAGCGCGTGGGCGTCTTGCGCGACTTCGCCCTCCACGCTCTCCCACACGAACGCGATCGAGCGCGCGATGCGCTCTTCGACCACGGCGTCGAGCAGCTTTTCGCGGTTCGTGAAGTAGTAGTGCACCATCGCCGACGTCACGCCCGCAGCCTCGGCGATCTGCGCCATCGTGGTGGCGGCGATGCCCTGTTCGCCGAACAGTTGCGTGGCGCTGGCGAGCAGCCGCTCGCGCATGGCGAGGTCGGCTCCGGCGCGGCGCCGGCCGCGCGGGCGGGGAGAGGCGGTAGTCGTGGGGGGGCGCGTGGCCATCGCTCCACTTTAATTCACGCGTTAGTTAAATTCAAACCCCGCTGAATTTGCGTTAACCCTGGGTCGGCAGTTGTTTCAGATTTTTCTTATATAAAACCGACGGCGTGGCGTGCAGGCTGTGAGATTCCCGCTGAAGGGGCATACAAACTCACTCTGCCATGGAAAAAATAATGAAACGCATCGTTGTCATCGATGATCATCCGATCGTACTGAAGATGCTCGCGAATGTGCTGAATACGGAGTACGAACTGGTGGGCGAGTGCGGCGATGGCGAAGAGGGCCTGCGTCTTGCTCTGGCGTTGCAACCCGACCTGGTGATCCTCGACCTCGAATTGCCCAAGCTCGACGGTCTCTCCGTCATCCGCGGAATTCGCGCGAAGCGGCCCGATGCGCGCGTCCTCGTGCTCTCGGCGAAGCCCGAACTGGTCATGGCCAATCACACGCGCGTAGCGGGCGCGAATGGCTACGTCAACAAGAATCGCGGCGTCGAGGAGTTGTGCAGCGTCGTCAAGGCGGTGCTGCTCGGCTACGACTGCTTCCCTGCGGGCAGTTGCGGCGGCGGCCGCGACGCGGCGCTCAACGGCCTCTCGCCGCGCGAAGTCGAGGTGCTGCAGTACCTCGCGCGCGGTATGAGCAACAAGGGTATCGCGGCGCGCCTCGGCCTTTCCGACAAGACCGTCAGCACCTACAAGACGCGTGTGCTCGATAAGCTCGGTGTGTCGTCGCTTGCTGCGCTGATCGAGTTTGCTTCGCTAAACAAACTGATTGAGTGAGACTGCGGCGGTGACCGCCGGCAAAGTCATAGCCAAAAAAAAGCCCGACTCGCGCCGGGCTTCCAAATGTAACCGCACCCGTTCCCGGGCGCAGTACCTGCAAAAACTGCGTGCGTCGCTGAAGGCTTAAGCGGCCAGCAGCGAACGCAGCACGAACGGCAGAATACCGCCGTGCTTGTAGTAGTCGACTTCGATCGGCGTGTCGATGCGCAGCAGCACCTGAACGCGTTGCTCCTTGCCATCCTTGTGGTGGATGACGAGCGTCAGGTCCTGTTGCGGCTTGAAGTCGTCCGTCAGGCCTTCGATGTCGTACGTTTCTTCGCCGGTCAGGCCAAGCGACTGAACGCTGTCCGAACCCTTGAACTGCAGCGGAAGAACGCCCATGCCGACCAGGTTCGAACGGTGGATACGCTCGAAGCTGCGTGCGACCACGGCCTTCACGCCCAGCAGTTGCGTGCCCTTGGCTGCCCAGTCACGCGACGAACCCGTGCCGTACTCTTCGCCCGCGAACACCATGGTCGGCGTGCCGGCGTCGATGTACTTCATGGCGGCGTCGTAAATCGACATCTGCTCGCCGCTCGGCTGGTGGATCGTCAGGCCGCCTTCCACGCGCGTGCCGTCGGCCTTCGCCGGGATCATCAGGTTCTTGATACGCACGTTCGCGAAGGTGCCGCGCATCATCACGTCGTGGTTGCCGCGGCGCGAGCCGTAGCTGTTGAAGTCGGCCTTCTGCACGCCGTTCGCCTTCAGCCACTTGCCTGCCGGCGAGTCTTCCTTGATCGAGCCGGCCGGGCTGATGTGGTCGGTCGTGACCGAGTCACCGAAAATGCCCAGTGCGCGCGCGCCCTTGATCTCGGCCACTTCCGACGACGGCGTCATCGAGAATTCCTTGCCGAAGAACGGCGGCTCGGCGATGTAGGTCGACTTCGGCCAGTCGTAGACCTGGCCTTCCTCGCCTTCGATCTTGCTCCACAGGTCGCCCTTCTTCGTGAGCTGGCTGTAGTTCTTCTGGTAGACGTCGGCGTCGAGTGCGTACTTGAGCAGCGCGTTGATTTCTTCGCTGGTCGGCCAGATGTCGCCCAGGTAGATGTCGCGGCCGCCCTTACCCTTGCCGACCGGCTCGGTCATCAGGTCGCGCGTGATGTTGCCGGCGATCGCGTAGGCGACGACCAGCGGCGGCGAGGCCAGGAAGTTCGCACGGATGTTCGGGTGGATACGCGCTTCGAAGTTACGGTTGCCCGACAGCACGGCTGCCGCGACCACGTCGTTCTTCGTGATGGCTTCGTTGAGTTCCGGTGTGAGGTCGCCGGCGTTGCCGATACAGGTCGTGCAGCCGTAGGCCGCGAGTTCGAAGCCGAGCTTCGAGAGGTACGGCATCAGGCCCGTCTTCGTCAGATACTCCGTGACGATACGCGAGCCCGGGGCGAGCGAGGTCTTGATGTGCGGAGCGACCGTGAGGCCGGCTTCCACCGCCTTCTTCGCGAGCAGGCCGGCGGCGAGCAGCACGCTCGGGTTCGACGTGTTCGTGCACGACGTGATCGCGGCGATCAGCACGTCACCGTTGTGCAGCTTCACGCCGTCGGTCGTCTTGTACTCGGCCGTGAGGTCGGCGGCCTTCTTGCTGAAGCCGTTTTCCGCGCCCGGCTTCGAGAACAGGTCGGTGAAGGTCGACTTCACGTTGCCGATTTCGATGCGGTCTTGCGGGCGCTTCGGACCGGCCAGCGACGGCGCAACCGTCCCGAGGTCGAGCGTGAGCGTCTTCGTGTAGTCGATATCGCCGGCCTTCGGCACGCCGAAGAGGTCCTGCGCCTTGAAGTAGTTCTCGAATGCCGAGATTTCTGCTTCCGTGCGGCCCGTGCCCTTGAAGTAGTCGATGGTCTTTTCGTCGACCGGGAAGAAGCCCATGGTCGCGCCGTATTCCGGCGCCATGTTGCCGATGGTCGCGCGGTCCGGCAGCGAGAGCGATGCCGTGCCTTCGCCGAAGAACTCGACGAACTTGCCGACGACCTTCTCCTTGCGCAGCATTTCGGTGATGGTCAGCACGAGGTCGGTTGCCGTGCAGCCTTCGCGCAGCTTGCCCTTCAGCTCGACGCCCACGACGTCCGGCGTGAGGAAGTACACCGGCTGGCCGAGCATGCCCGCTTCGGCTTCGATGCCGCCCACGCCCCAGCCCACCACGCCGATGCCGTTGATCATCGTGGTGTGGCTGTCCGTGCCGACGAGCGTGTCCGGGTAGTAGACGGTGTCGCCGCCTTCGGCCTTCTTGTGCACGCCGCGTGCGAGGTATTCGAGGTTGACCTGGTG
>NZ_DATJWR010000124.1:0-3164 GCF_035501035.1 Paraburkholderia sp. | reverse complement strand
CATCGGCCAGACGCTCAACTGGGCCTGGGCGTGGCCGGCGAATCGGCGCGTGCTCTACAACCGCGCCTCGTGCGATACGGCGGGCAAGCCGTTCGATCCCACCCGCAAGCTGATCGGCTGGAACGGCAGCGCGTGGACGGGTCCGGACGTGCCCGACTACAAGGTCGACGAAGCGCCCGATCAGGGCATGGGACCGTTCATCATGAACCCCGAGGGCGTCGCGCGTTTCTTCGCGCGCGACGGCATGAACGAAGGCCCGTTCCCCGAGCACTACGAACCGTTTGAAAACCCGCTCGGCTACAACCCGTTCCACCCGAACAACCCGCTCGCCACGAACAATCCGGCGGCGCGCGTGTTCCCCGATGACCGCAAGACTTTCGCGACCGTTCAGCAATTCCCGCACGTCGCGACCACGTACCGCCTCACCGAGCACTTCCACTTCTGGACCAAGCATGCCCGGCTGAACGCGATCATCCAGCCGCAGCAGTTCGTCGAGATCGGCGAGGCGCTGGCGAAGGAAGTGGGCGTGGTCGCGGGCGACCGCGTGAAGGTGTCGAGCAATCGCGGCTATCTGATCGCGGTGGCGGTGGTCACCAAACGCATCAAGCCGCTCACGATCGAAGGCAAGACTGTGCATACCGTTGGCGTGCCGCTTCACTGGGGCTTCAAGGGGCTCACGAAACCGGGCTATCTGACGAATACGCTTACGCCGCCCGTGGGCGACGGCAATTCGCAGACACCCGAGTTCAAGTCGTTCCTCGTGAAAGTCGAAAAGGCATAGGGGGCGCGAACCATGGCATTGCAATCACTCGACATCAGGCGCCAGTCCGCCACTACCACGCCCCCGCCGGGCGTACGCGAGCCGGTCACGGGCACGGTCGCGAAGCTCATCGACGTGAGCAAGTGCATCGGCTGCAAGGCGTGCCAGACCGCGTGCATGGAGTGGAACGACCTGCGCGACGAAATCGGCGTCAATACGGGCGTCTACGACAACCCGCACGATCTCACCGAGCACTCGTGGACCGTGATGCGTTTCGCGGAATACGAGAACCAGGACGGCAACCTCGAATGGCTGATCCGCAAGGACGGCTGCATGCATTGCGAGGATCCGGGCTGCCTGAAGGCGTGTCCTTCGCCGGGTGCGATCGTGCAGTACACGAACGGCATCGTCGATTTCCACGAGGAAAACTGCATTGGCTGCGGCTATTGCATCACCGGCTGCCCGTTCAACATTCCGCGCCTCTCGAAGACCGATCACCGCGTATACAAGTGCACACTGTGCTCGGATCGCGTGGCCGTGGGGCAGGAACCCGCCTGTGTGAAGACCTGCCCGACCGGCGCGATCGTGTTCGGCACCAAGGAGGACATGAAGCAGCACGCGGCCGAGCGCATCGAGGACCTCAAGGAGCGTGGCTTCGAGAACGCCGGGCTCTACGATCCGCAGGGCGTGGGCGGCACGCACGTGATGTACGTGCTGCACCACGCGGACCGGCCGTCGCTCTATCACGGCCTGCCCGACAACCCGCGCATCAGCCCGATGGTGCGGCTCTGGAAGGGCGTGGCCAAGCCGGTTGCGCTTGCCGTCATGGCGCTCACGGCGCTGGCCGGGTTCTTCCATTACACACGGGTCGGCCCGAATGAAGTGACTGCCGAAGACGAAGCCGCGGCGCGCGAAGAGGCGCGGCGCATTCGCGGCGAACCACCCGAGGAGCGTGACGATGAAACACGATGAACCGCAACTGATCCTGCGCTACACGCCCAATGAGCGCAGCAATCACTGGATCACGGCGATCAGCTTCATCCTGCTCGCGCTCTCGGGCCTCGCGATGTTTCATCCGGCCATGTCCTGGCTTTACGCGGTGCTTGGCGGCGGGCAGTGGACGCGCGTTCTGCATCCGTTCATCGGCATCGTGATGTTCGTGTCGTTCCTGATCCTTGCGCTGCGCTTCTGGCATCACAACTATCTGGACCGCGACGACATCCAGTGGATGAAGCAGATGGGCGATGTGCTGAACAATCGCGAAGACAGGCTGCCCGAGATCGGCCGCTACAATGCGGGACAGAAGCTGCTATTCTTTGTGATGGTGGTTTGCCTCGTGCTGTTGCTGTTGAGCGGCATCGTGATCTGGCGGCGATATTTCTCGTTCTATTTCCCCATCGGGATCATCCGGCTCAGTTCGGTCGTGCATGCGGTGACGGCGTTCGTGCTGATCTGCGGCATCATCGTCCATATCTACGCGGCACTCTGGGTGAAGGGCTCGATCGGCGCAATGACGCGCGGATACGTGACCTGGGGATGGGCGAGAAAGCATCATCCGCGCTGGTTCCGCGAGAGCATCAAGTAGTGCACAGGCTGCGCGCCGCCTGCCGTGAAGGCGGTGGCGCGCGGGTGGCAGACCGCCGGCCCGGCAGGGTGCGGCGGCTTTTTTTTCCTTGTGGAGCGGAGCCTTCCCGTCGTGACACAACGCATACTCGACCCGCAGCAGATCCAGGCACGCGATCCCTCGGCCATACCACGCATCCGCCTGCCCGAGCGCGCCGCGCACTTCAGCACGCGTGCCGCGCGCCTGCGGCGCCTCGCGGATCACAATCCCATTGGCGGCTACGTGCGGTTGATGGCGGTGCTCGTCGATGCGCAGCAGCAAGCGCTCGAACATTTCAGCGCCACGCCGCCATCGCGCGAGGCGATCGCCAGCGCGCAACATCATTCCATGCCGATCCTGCCGGCGCTCTCGGGCGAGCGCGATCCGCAATGGCGCACGCTGCTGTACCGGCTTGCCGATCGCGTCGAGGCCGCAGGCGCTGTCACGCCCGCGCTCGCGAAAGTGCTCGACGCATTGCGCGCCATGGACGCGGCCCAGCTCGACGCCCAGGCCGATGCGATCCTCGCGCAGCGCTACACGGAAATCGCGCCCGCCACTGCGCCGTTCATCGTGGCTGCGCTGCAGGTGGTGTGGACCGACCTCGCAAGCCGCATCGACGTTCAGGACGTGCCCTATGTCGATGCGCCCGGCGTGTGCCCCGTGTGCGGCTCGCCGCCAGTGGCCAGCATCGTGCGCATCGGCGGCGCGTATCAGGGCTATCGCTACGCGCAATGCGGCCTGTGCGGGACCGAGGCCCACGTCGTGCGCGTGAAGTGCACGAACTGCGATTCGACCAAGGGC
>NZ_DATJWR010000123.1:0-4824 GCF_035501035.1 Paraburkholderia sp. | reverse complement strand
CACCGGCGACTATCCGCACAAGGACGACATCGCCGTGCTGTGGCCGTTCGCCCAGTCGCTTTTCGAGAAGCGCCAGCAGGCACGCGCGGGCTACGGCCTGCGCCGCGAAGTCCAGCGCAATACCGACTTCAACTTCTACGTGGACGGCGAGCGCGTGACCATCACGCCGCGCCGCCGCGGCTCGCCGCTCGACACGATCGTCGCGGAGCTGGCGATTCTCGCGAACTCCACGTGGGGCGCCTTCCTGCACGATCATGGCGTGCCCGGCATCTATCGCACGCAGCGTGCATTCGGCGCGCCGACGGGCCCCAAGCGCACGCGCATGCAGACGAACGCCGCGCCGCACGAAGGCCTTGGTGTGGCGCAGTACGCGTGGAGCACTTCACCGCTGCGCCGCTATGTCGACCTCGTGAACCAGTGGCAACTGCTCGCCTGCGTCGAGCACGGCGTGGCCGCCAAGCTCGTCGCACCGTTCAAGCCGAAGGACGCCGACCTCTTCGCGGTCGTGCAGGGCTTCGACGAGACCTATACCGCCTACGCTGATCACCAGCGCCGCATGGAGTACTTCTGGTGCCTGCGCTGGCTGCAGCAGGAAATGCGCGGCGAGACGGGCGGTGAGGCGCGCCGCGAATTCCCGGCAACCGTGGTCAAGGACGACCTCGTGCGCTTCGAGGAAGTGCCGCTCCTCATGCATGTGCCCGCGCTCGGCGTGCACGCACGCGGCACGCGACTGATGATGGAAGTGATGTCGATCGACGAACTGACGATCGAGGCCTCGGTGCGCATGCTGCGCGTGCTCGATGCGCCGGTCGTGACGAGCGGCGAGCAAGCCGAAGAGGAGCCGGGTGAGGACGAAGAGCTGATCGAAGCCGCCGACGACTCCGCGCAAAGCGAAGCCGAAGCTCTCGCGGAAGCGGACAAGGCAGTGGACGAGACGGCGGGAGAAGCGGCAAGCGATGGTTCGGCCGCAGAAGAACAATCGAGCGAACAGCACGCAACGGAGCCGCGCGAATGAGCGTCAGCGATTCACGAGCCGACCCGCAGGCCGTCGCCAAGGCCGACCCGCAGGCCGACCGCTACGCCGTGATCGGCAACCCGGTGGCGCACAGCAAGTCGCCCTATATCCACGCGCAGTTCGCGCTGCAAACCCGCGAGCGCGTCGAATACGATCGTCTGCTCGCGCCGCTGGACGGCTTCGTCGAGCACGTGCAGGCGTTCAGGGCAGCGGGTGGCCGCGGCCTGAACGTGACGGTGCCCTTCAAGCTGGAGGCACATGCGCTGGCGCAGCGTCTGTCGCCGCGTGCGGCGGCGGCGGGCGCGGTGAACACGCTGCGCTTCAACGAGGATGGCATTTTCGGCGACAACACTGACGGCTTCGGCCTCGTGCGCGACGTCGAAGTGAATCTTGGTGTTTCGCTCGAAGGCGCGCGCGTGCTGCTGCTCGGCGCGGGAGGCGCGGCGCGTGGCGTCGTGCTGCCCATGCTCGAGCGGCGTCCGCGCGAGATCACAATCGTGAACCGCACGGCGCCGAAGGCGCACGCGCTCATCGAGCAGTTCGAAGGCGCGGCGCGCGAGTTCGGTTGCCTGCTCAACGGCGGCGGCCCGCATGCGGTCGATCCGAAGCCCTACGACGTGATCGTGAACGCGACGGCGGGCAGCCTCGACGCGGCGCTGCCCGAGTGCGACGAGCGCGCGTTCGGCACGAACACGCTTGCCTACGACATGATGTATGGCGCGCAGCCCACCGTGTTCATGCGCCATGCGCAAGCGCTGGGCGCGCGCGCGGCCGACGGTCTCGGCATGCTGGTCGAGCAGGCTGCCGAGTCGTTCTTCGTGTGGCGCGGCGTGCGGCCCGAGGGCGCACCGGTGCTGGCGGCGCTGCGCGCGCAGCTCGCCGCGCAGGCCGCGTAACGCGCCGCGTCTGCGGGCCCCGGGAGACGATGCCATGCGCAGGGAGGCCATCGGTGCGCAAGCCGCGGCGGTGTCCGGCGACGGGCGCCGCGCGGGAATGCGAAAGCCGCGCTCGCCTGCCGGTGCGCTGCGCTGGCTCCTCTACGTCGTCTCGGTGTTCGCGCTCGCGTGGATCGCCACGCAGCTCTTCTACTTCGCGCAGATCGCGCTCTGGAACTTCGTCGACCCGCAATCGACGGCTTTCATGCGCACCGACGCCGCGCGCCTTTCCGCCAACCGCCCCGATCTCTCGATCCAGCATGAGTGGGTGCCGTACGACCAGATCTCGCGCAACCTGAAGCGGGCGATCATCGCGTCGGAAGATGCGAATTTCGCCAACAACAACGGCTATGAAACCGACGCCATCCTGCAGGCGTGGGAGAAGAACAAGAAGCGCGGTCATATCGTGGCCGGCGGCTCGACCATCACGCAGCAACTTGCGCGCAACCTGTTCCTCTCGCGCGAGCAGAGCTATATCCGCAAGGGCCAGGAACTCATCATCACGTGGATGCTGGAGACGCTGCTCGACAAGGAGCGCATCTTCGAGATCTATCTGAATTCGGTGGAGTGGGGCAATGGCGTGTACGGCGCGCAGGCCGCCGCGCGCTATTACTACCGCACCACGGCGGCGAAGCTCACGCCGTGGCAGTCGGCGCGGCTCGCCGTGATGCTGCCGCGCCCCAAGTACTTCGACGAACATCGCAACTCGCCCTGGCTTGCGCAGCGCACCGCTGTCATCGCGCGACGCATGGGCGCGGCCGAATTGCCGCACTGAGTGGTCGAACTGCGCGGGAGCGCCGAGCCGGTCGCACCGGGCGCCGCGCAAAATAAAAAACGCGCCGGCTGGCGGCGCGTCTCTCATCGGTCATCCCGCTACTTCCGCTTACTGGCGCGCGAGGCGCGCGTTGTCCGGCATCGGCATGTTGAAGTTGGTGCGGAACGGATTGATATCGAGGCCGCCGCGCCGCGTGTAGCGCGTGTAGACGGCGAGCCGGTCCGGCTTGCACTCGCGCAGGATGTCCATGAAGATGCGCTCGGCGCATTGCTCGTGAAAGCCCGTGTGATTGCGGTACGAGATAATGTAGCGCAACAGGCCCGCCTGATCGATCTGCGGCCCGACGTAGTGGATCTGCACGCTGCCCCAGTCGGGCTGGCCGGTCACCGGGCAGTTCGACTTGAGCAGGTTCGACACCAGCGTTTCTTCCACCGGCGCTTCGTCGAAGGCCGCCTTCAGGAGCTTGGGCTCCGGGTGATAGATCTCGGTATCGAGATCGAGGCGGTCGAGCGAGAGCCCGTCGAATTCCTCGAACGCAATCTTGCCGAACGCGCCGGGCTGTTCGAACCTCACCGAAACCGACGCGCCGCACGCCGCGCTCACGTCACGCTTGATCGTGTCGCGCACCGCTTCGCCGGATTCGAATGGCGTTTGCGCGAACGAGCCCAGATAGAGCTTGAACGACTTCGATTCGACGATGTTCGGCGAATCGGCGGGAATGAAGAACGTGGCGATCGCGATCTGCGGCTTGCCGCGCGCGTTGAGCCACGAGAGTTCGTAGGCGTTCCAGATGTCGGTGCCGAAGAAGGGCAGTTGCGCGCCAATGCCGATCTGCTCGCGCGCACCGGCGCGCGGGATCGGGAACAGGAGCGACGCGTCGTACTGTTCGGTGTAGGCGGCGGGCTTGCCGAGCGGGGATTGATCGGGAGTCATGATGCGCTGGTTTCTGCTGTTGCGGGTTTGTCCGCGGGTTTTTCCATGATGTTCGCCGCACTGTTCGCTGCGGGGTTCGCCACGCCGCTCGCCACGTGCCCGGTGGCCGTGACCGAGCGCGCGGATTCGCAGTGGCGGATCTGGTCGTCGAAGAAGAAATCGGGTTCGAACTCGCGCAGGAACGGGCCTTTGTCGAGTCCGCCAAGGAACATCGCTTCGTCGATCTCGATGTTCCAGGCCATCAGCGTGCGGATCGCGCGCTCGTGAGCCGGTGCCGAGCGCGCGGTGACGAGAGCGGTGCGGATACGCATCTGCGCGTTCGCGTCGGCGAGCTTCTGCAGGCGGTTGAGCGCCGCGAGCAGCGGCTTGAGTGGGCCTTGCGCGAGCGGCAGCTCGCGGTTGTCGCGCTCGTGGCTCACGAACGCGCTCAAGCCTCTTTGCTGGAAGATCTGCTCGGCTTCGTCGGAAAACAGCACCGCATCGCCGTCGAACGCGATGCGAATCTCCTGCGCGTTGCGTTCCGCCATTGTCGCCGAATACTCGTCGATGCGCGGAAAGACGCGTGCGGCGGGGAAGCCGGCGTCGAGCGCGCTGCGCACGTCGGCTGGATTGGCGGAGAGAAACAGCGAAGCGTTGAGCGGCTTGAGGTAATGCCAGGGCTCGCGCCCGCGCGTGAACACGCCGCGCTGGATGTCGAGCCCGTGCTCGCGGCACGAGCTGAACGCGCGCAGGCCGCTGATGGGGTCGCTGCGCGAGAGAATCACGACTTCGACGTGATGCGCGCCGTCATTGAGCGCGAGCAGCTTGCGGATCAGCGCGAACGCCACGCCCGGGCGCGCGGGCACGGTCAGCCGCTCGCGCTGGAGCGCCTCGTAGGCGTGCAGCTCGCCGGTCTCGAATACGCGGTTTTCCTCCTCGAAATCGAAGAGCGCGCGCGACGAAATGGCAACGACGAGCTTGTCGGAGAGCGAAACGGACACGATAGCCGCCTGTTATGCGAGGAACAACCGATACGCCGGATTGTGCGTCTCTTCCCAATGCGGATAACCGAGCGTGGCAAGGAAGCGCCGGAACTCGGTGTCCTCGGCCGCCGGCACCTGGATGCCCACGAGAATCGAGCTGTAGTCAGCGCCCTGGTTGCGGTAGTGGAAGAGGCTAATGTTCCA
>NZ_DATJWR010000122.1:0-2262 GCF_035501035.1 Paraburkholderia sp. | reverse complement strand
CAGGATTCCCGCGCAGCTCATGCACATCCTCGAAGGCGAGGCACTGATGAACGACGCGTCGGGCCTCGTCGCGCTCAAGTTCGCCGTGGCCGCCGCGCTCACGGGCTACTTCTCGCTGCGCGCAGCCACGCTCAGCTTCTTCGTGATCGCGGCGGGCGGTCTCGTCGTGGGCGCGGCGATCGGCTGGATCTTCAGCTTCGTCTCGGCGCGCTTTCTGAACGTGAACGCGGAAGGCGATCCCGCGCCCGGCGTCGTGATGACCCTGCTGATTCCGTTCGCGTCGTATCTCTTCGCGGAGCATCTCGAGGTCTCGGGCGTGCTCGCCGCCGTGGCCGCGGGGATGATGATGAACTACACGAGCGTCGCGCACATGGGCCCCGTGTCCGCGCGCGTGCGCGCGACCAGCACCTGGTCGATGATCGAGTTCGTCTTCAACGGCATGGTGTTCACGCTGCTCGGCCTGCAGTTTCCCGGCATTATCGGCAAGGCGCTGCTCGACGCCCACCACACGAGCAACGTGCAGATGCTGCGCCTCATCGGCTATGTCGGCGCCGTGCTCGCGGCGCTCTACGCGATGCGCTTCGGCTGGGTGTGGCTGCTGCGCTGGGTGGCGAGCCGCGGCGCCGCGCGTCACGGCATGGCGAACGCGGTGCCCGGCCTGCGCACCGTGGCGATCACGACGGTGGCGGGCGTGCGCGGCGCGGTGACGCTCGCGGGCGTGCTTTCGCTGCCCGAGACGCTCGGCAACGGCAGCCCGCTGCCGGGCCGCGACAGCGCCATCTTCATTGCGACGGGCGTGATCCTCGCTTCGCTGCTGGTGGCGATCGTGGGCCTGCCGCTGCTGTTGCAAGGCGTGCGGCGCGGCGCGCAGGGTCCGCACGCAGCCGAGGAGCGCGCCGCGCGCATCCACGCGGCGCAAGCGGCGATCCGCGCGGTCGACGCGGTGCACGAGAAGGTGAGCGAGGACCTCGATGAATCGCAGGCGGCCTATGCCGCCGACACGACCGCGCGCGTGATGGACACCTATCGCCGGCGCCTCGCCTCGCTCGACGCCGACCGCGATCTCAGCGCGCACGCGCGCCGGGCCGAGGCGCTGGAACTGGAGATGCGGCTTGCCGCGATGCGCGCCGAGCGCGCGGCACTGCTCAAGCTGCGCAACGGCATGCAGATCAACGACGAGACGCTGGCGAAACTGATGCGCGAAGTCGATCTCTCGGAAACGGCGATGACCTCGCGTGGGCGCAACCGGGGGTGAGCGCGCGTCGCCGCGGCGAAGCGTGCCTGGGCATTACGTGAACGAGAAGGGAAAGCGCGACGCCAGAGGTGGCGCCGCGCGAGCGGCCGGCGCATCACGTGAATGAAAAGGGAAAGCGCGACGCCAGAGCCGGTGCCGCGCGAGCGGCAGGCGCACCGTGCGTGAGCTGGCACGCGCGTCGGCGGCGAGCCTCAACGCGAAGTCAGACGGCCGCTTCCTGCGCCGGCTTGCGGCGCAGCAACGCGTAGAGAATGATCGCGCCGAACGTGGCGGTGCCGATGCCGCCAAGGCCGAAGCTGCCGAGCTTGAGCGAGAAGTCGCCGGCGCCGAGCACGAGCGTGACCGCCGCGACGATGAGGTTGCGATTGTCCGAGAAGTCCACCTTGTTGACGACCCAGATGCGCGCGCCCGTCACGGCAATGAGGCCGAATACGACGATCGAGACGCCGCCCAGCACCGGCCCCGGAATCGTCTGGATCACGGCGCCGAACTTGGGCGAAAAGCCGAGCACGAGCGCGATCACCGCGGCGATCACGAACACGAGCGTCGAATAGATCTTCGTGACCGCCATCACGCCGATGTTTTCCGCGTAGGTGGTGACGCCCGTGCCGCCGGCGAAGCCCGAGACGATCGTGGCGAGGCCGTCGCCGATGAACGCGCGGCCCACGTAGCGGTCGAGGTTATAGCCTGTCATCGCGGAGACGGCCTTGATGTGGCCGAGGTTCTCCGCCACGAGAATCACGGCGATGGGCACGAGCAGCGTCATCGCTTGCGGTTCGAACACGGGCGCGGTGAACTTCGGCATGCCGAACCATGCGGCGTTCGCGACGATCGAGAAGTCGATCGGCTTGCCGAGGCCCATGCCATTCGTGACGATCGCGTAGATCACATAGGCGATCAGGAGGCCGACGAGGATCAACAAACGCTGCAGCATGCCGCGCGTGAACACGGCCACGCCGCCCACGCAGAGCACGGTGACGATCGCCATCCACGAGTCGAAGGTCGAG
>NZ_DATJWR010000121.1:0-3544 GCF_035501035.1 Paraburkholderia sp. | reverse complement strand
GTCTATCTCGTGGAAGGCGACCTCGCGATCGACGGCACGCCGCTCGAGCAGCACACGATGGCCGTGCTGGTCCCCGACGAAACCGTCACGCTGTCGAGCACGAACGGCGCACGCGTGATGCTGCTCGGCGGCGAGAAGCTCGAAGGGGAGCGCTTTATCGAATGGAACTTCGTGGCCAGCTCGCGCGAGAAGATCGAAGCCGCGAAGGACGCGTGGTCGCGCCAGGAAATGGGGCATGTGCCCGGCGAAACGGAATGGATCCCGTTGCCGGAGAAAAAGCCGCGTTGAGAGCGCGCACGAGACGCGCCGGCCTGCAAGGACAACGCTGCGCAATGCCGGGCAACGCCGCGCCCGGCGGCGCATCGACAACATCGAAACGATTGAAACCCGCGCGTTTCGGCCCCAACTAGCGACACAACGGATTTCCCAACGAGGACGCAATGGACACCACTCTCGCCACTTTCGAAAAAGACGTGATCGAGGCATCGGCGCTCGCGCCGGTGCTGGTCGACTTCTGGGCGCCCTGGTGCGGCCCTTGCAAGACGCTCGGGCCGATGCTCGAAAAGCTCGAAGCCGAGTACGCGGGCAAATGGAAGCTCGTGAAAGTGAACGTCGACGAGAACCAGGAACTCGCCGCGCACTTCAGCGTGCGCAGCATTCCGCACGTCGTCGCGTTCGCGGACCGCCAGGCGGTCGACCAGTTCATCGGCGTGCTGCCCGAAGGCCAGTTGCGCCAGTTCCTCGACGGCCTGATCCCCGACGGCGCCGAAGCCGCGCGCCGCGCGGCGCAGGAAGCGCTGGCCGAAGGCCGCCGCGACGAAGCCTACGAGGCGCTGCAGGCCGCGCTCGCCTTCGATCCGGGCAACGACGAAGTGCGCATGGACCTGATCGAGATGCTGCTCGCCGACAACCGCACCGACGATGCGTACAAGGAAGTCGAGCTGCTATCGCCGAAGACCACGCAGGGCATCGATGCGCGCTTCAACGCGATCAAGACGCGTCTGGACGCGCTCGAAGCCGCCGCCGACCTGCCGCCCGCCGACGCGCTCGAAGCCCAGGTGAGCGCCAATCCTGGCGACCTCGAAGCGCGCTTCGACCTCGCGAACGCGCTGATTGCGCGGCGCAAGTACGCGAGCGCGCTCGAGCATCTGCTGGAGATCGTCAAGCGCGACCGCGGCTTCCGTGACGACATCGGCCGCAAGACCATGCTCTCGGTGTTCGATCTCGCGGCGCACCAGCCGCAGCTCGTGAGCGAATGGCGGCGCAAGCTGAGCGCGGCGCTGAACTGATGCGGAGTATGGAGGAAGTCGCGCGCCTCCGCGCGACTTCCTGTTGGTTAGACGGCCGCACCGATCGTCCGGGCGCACGTTGTCGTCTTTGCCGGGATAGCAGCCCCACTGCACCTCGATAACCTCGATCGGTGTCTTGCCCGGATTCTCGAGCCGGTGCCTCACGCCAGGCGCAATGTTGGTCGACTCTTTTTCCGAAAGCAGGAATACATCGTCGCCGCGCGTGACGCGCGCCGTGCCGCGCACCACCGTGCAGATCGATCAATTGCCTCGGCCAGTGCTCGCGCGAAAGCGGCCAGAGCCGCCTGCCAGAACCACCCGCGAGGACTACGGGCTGAACGACGAGCTCGACTCCGGCTTCGTTTGCTGCGGCGATCAGGCCGGCAGGCGTCACGGCGTTGTTCATGCGAGTCGCTCCCGGCAGACATGCGTCTGGTCGATATGCGTGTGGCCCATCTATCGGCCCGCCTATAACGGACATTTTGAACAAGACGGGCACATGAATCTGTACGCGCACCCACACTGATCGCGCGGAACGTCATGTCGTTTTCTGTCGTGCCAGGGCCCGGCCGTCGTTGTGTGCGGCAACGCACGAAGCGCCATCGTGCTCCCGCGGCGCCATGTTTCACATCCGAACGTTTTTGCGAAGCTGGCGGCGGACCTGCAACAGGACTGAATCAAAACCACGCCACTACAGAGGCACGCGCGCGACGCTCCCTGGGCGCTGCCCAGTGGATGTTTCATCGAGGACTCATTTCTGAACATCTGTGTGCGGCGCACAAATAACCATACAAATCAATGCATTACCGACACCAAATTTGAGTGGATTCATAAGCGGCGCTGCGCGGACCCTGTACAAAAATGAAACAATAATGCGGCAGTGCGTCGCGATGGAAATGGTTCGCGCCGTGCAGAGCCGCACGGGTTCCCGCTTTTGCTCATGCTGGCACGCCCCCTGCTAAGGAGAGTTCGCCACACAGGCGTGGATGCAGTCAGTCGAGATCGCGAAACGCCAACGGGGCCATGGGGTGATGGGGCTGGCACGTCGAACGTATGGCCGTACGGGAATCGGTTGATAACAACAAGTTCGGCGACCGGAATCAGAAAAATACCGGAGGCGGCACACGCCGCCTCGCACGAGGACCAATCATGTTGACCCTTCAATCCGATCTGCACGGCAATCATCTGCTGGGCGCGCTACCCTCGCACGAATGGCAAGCGCTGGCGCCGCATCTCGAACTCGTTCAACTGCGCACCGAACAACTGCTTTGCGATTGCGGCCAGCGCATTCATCACGTGTATTTCCCGACGACGGCCATCATCTCGATGCTCTCAACCATGGAGGACGGCAGTTCGGTGGAAATCGCAGCCGTGGGTCGCGAAGGCATGACCGGCGTGCCCGTGCTGACCGGCGGCGAAACGATGCCGAACCGCGTGCAGGTGCAGTGCACGGGCTTCGCGTATCGCATGAGCGCACAGGCGCTCAAGCAGCAGTTCGCGCGCTCGGACTTCCTGCGCCGCCTCATGCTGCTCTACATGCACGCGCTGCTCACGCAAGTCGCCCAAACGGCCGCCTGCAACCGTCACCATTCGCTGAGCAAGCAACTGTGCCGGTGGCTGCTGATCGAAGTCGACCGCGTCGACTCGAACGATCTGAGCGTGACACAGCAGCTGATCGCCGACATGCTCGGCGTGCGCCGCGAAGGCATCACCGAAGCGGCCGGCAAGCTGCACGACGAAGGCCTGATCCATCACAGCCGCGGAAAAATCCGCGTGCTCGACCGCAAGCGCCTCGAAGCGCGCGCCTGCGAATGCTACGGCCTCGTGCGCCGCGAGTTCGACCGCCTGCTGCCGCGTCTGCGCGAAGTGGAAGCCGTCGAATAAACCGGCCGGCACGCGCGGTTCGTTCGCTTCCTGCGGCCGCTTTCCCGGTGTGTTCGAAGCGTGCCTCGGTCGGCACGCTTTTTCACATGTGCCAATAGCGCGCGTCGTTCGCGCGCGCTATCGGCACGGCTTCGGACTCGGCTTCGGGCACGGCTTCAGGCACGGCTTCAGGGACAGCCCCAAGGACAGCCCCATGGCCGCGTGCGTTCCGCCCGGCTTCAGCGGACCTGGGCCCGATGCGCGATCGCCCGCAGCACATAGGAAGCCGCCGCGAATCCAAAGCTCGCCGTCACGCAAACGCTCGAACCGAAGCCCGCGCAGTTCAGCCCCACCGGCCCGTGATGCCCCGGCGAAGTGGTGACGTGCTCGGC
>NZ_DATJWR010000120.1:0-28526 GCF_035501035.1 Paraburkholderia sp. | reverse complement strand
CGCGTTGGCGCGCTCGAACAGGCCTTCGCGGCGATACAGGTCCTGCGTCGCGATCGCGGCGGCGGCCGCAAGCGGGTGCGCCGAATAGGTGTAGCCGTGGAACAGCTCGATCGCGCCGGGCGCGCCGCTGTTGACGACCGTATCGTGGATCGTGCGGCTCGCGGCCACGCCGCCCATCGGCACGGCGGCGTTGTTGATCGCCTTGGCCATCGTGATGATGTCGGGCGTCACGCCGAAATACTCGCTGGCCGTCGCCTTGCCGAGGCGGCCGAAGCCCGTGATCACCTCGTCGAAGATCAGCAGGATGCCGTGCTTCGTGCAGATCTCGCGCAGGCGCTGCAAATAGCCTTGCGGCGGAATCAGCACGCCCGTCGAGCCCGCCACGGGCTCGACGATCACGGCGGCGATCGTCGAGGCGTCGTGCAGCGCGATGATGCGCTCGAGGTCGTCGGCGAGGTGCGCGCCCCAGGCCGGCTGGCCCTTCGAGAACGCGTTGTGCTCGAGATTGTGCGTGTGCGGCAGATGGTCGACGGCCGGCAGCAGCTGGCCCGAATACGCCTTGCGATTGGCGCCGATGCCCCCCACCGAGATGCCGCCGAAGCCCACGCCGTGATAGCCGCGCTCGCGGCCGATCAGCTTCGTGCGCTGGCCTTCGCCGCGCGCGCGATGGTAGGCGAGGGCGATCTTCAGCGCGGTATCGACCGACTCCGATCCGGAATTCGTGAAGAACACGCGGTCGAGCCCCGCCGGCATGACCTCCGCGACCTTTTTGGCTGCCTCGAACGCAAGCGGATGGCCCATCTGGAACGTGGGAGCGAAGTCGAGCGTGGCCGCCTGCTGGGCGATCGCCGCAACGATCTCCTCACGCGCGTGGCCCGCATTGACGCACCAAAGGCCCGCGCTGCCGTCGAGCACTTCGCGGCCGTCGGTCGTGCGGTAGTACATGCCCTTGGCCGATTCGAGCAGGCGCGGCGCGGCCTTGAACTGGCGGTTGGCGGTGAACGGCATCCAGAACGACGAGAGATCGTCGATGACGGGGCGCGAAGTCATGCGTATTCCTCCTCAGGTTGGTCTGTCGCAACTGTAGCGTCAGGGCTTGAATGGCGGCATAGACAGTCTCTATACTGCGCTGGAAACCGTGCTGGACAATTTACGCCAACTGTATTGGTCACTGCCCGAATCGTTCGGGTTTTCCCTTGCAGCGGCTACCTGAATTCCCATGATCGAACTCGTACTGGAGCGCGGCCGCGGCGCTTCGACCACGCTCGTCGAGCAGCTCGTGCAGGCTTTCACTGGCGCCATCGAGGCGCAAACGCTGCGTGCCGGCGCGCTGCTGCCTTCGGTGCGGCAGCTCGCGCAGACCCACGCGCTTTCGACCTATACGGTGACGGAGGCGTACAACCGGCTCGTGTCGATGGGCCTCGTGGTCGCGCGGCGAGGCTCGGGCTACCGCGTGGCGTCACGCCACGAGTCGTTGCGCGCGAGCGTGACAGGCTGGCAGCCGCCAACGCTCACGGCCACGTGGCTGCTCTCCGATGTGTTCGCGGATCACTCGGTGCCCATCAAGGCCGGCTGTGGCTGGGTGCCGGCCGAGTGGATCAACGAAAGCGGCATGCACCACGCCTTGCGCGCGATGAGCCGCGTGCCCGCCGTGCGCCTGGGCGACTACGGGCACCCCTATGGCTACGCACCGCTGCGCGAACGCATCGCGGCGCAACTGGACCGGCAGGGGTTGCCCGTCGAGGTGTCGAACGTGCTGCTCACCCAGGGCGCCACGCAGGGCCTCGATCTCATCGTGCGCACGCTGTTGCGGCCGGGGGACACGGTACTCGTCGAAGACCCGGGCTACTGCAACCTGCTGCAGATCCTCAAGCTCGCGGGGCTCGCGGTGCAGGGCGTACCGCGCACGCCGGCTGGCCTCGACATCGATGTGCTCGAGCGCCAGGTGGCCGCGCACCAGCCGAAGGCGATCTTCGTGAACACCACGCTGCAGAATCCCACGGGCGCGACGTTCACGATGGCCAACGCGTTCCGCCTGCTGCAAATTGCCGAGCGCCAGCGCATGTGGGTCGTGGAGGACGACGTGAGCCGTGAACTCGCGCCGCCCGGCGCGCCGCTGCTCGCGGCCATGGAAGGCCTCCAGCGCGTGCTCTACGTGGGCGGCTTTTCGAAGACGGTCACGCCCTCGCTGCGCTGCGGCTACGTGGTGGCCGAGCGCGACGTGTTGCGCGAACTGGCGCGCGCGAAGATGGCGGTGGGACTCACGTCCTCCGAGACGATCGAGCGTGTCGTCGACAAGGTGTTGCTCGAAGGCCGTCATGCGCGCCATGTCGAGCTCGTGAACGAGCGGCTGAAGGCTGCGCACGCCTGCGTGGAGGACCGGCTCGACGCGCTCGGGCTTGAAGTGTTCCACCGGCCGCGCGCCGGGCTTTTCGTGTGGGCGCGGCTTGCCGTCGAGCCCGAGCGCGCCGGCGAGATCGCAACCGCGGCGTTGCGCGACGGCATCTGGCTTGCGCCGGGCTCCTATTTCCGCCCGGAGGACGAGCCGAGTGCGTGGTTTCGCTTCAACGCGCCTTATTCGATGGACGATGCGCTCTGGCGGTTCATCGAGCGCGTGCGCTAGCGGGGCGGCCGGTTCGCGCGAGCTTGCTCAAAAGAGGCTTTGCTGCCCCGACATCACCGTATCGAAATCTTCGCGCAGGAAGGGCAGAATCGCGTCCGCCACTGGCTGTAGCTGGCGGCTCACGTAGAACGCGTAATCGAGCGGCGAGCTCAGCGTTTCGAGCGGCTCGGGGCCGGCCGTCGTCATCACATAGCTGATCCAGCCGCCATTCTGATACTGGAGCGGCCGGCCTTTCGCGCGATTGAACTCGTCCGCGACGCGTGCCGCCCGCACGTGCGGCGGCACGTTGCGCTGATACTCGGCGAGCGGCCGGCGTAGCCGCTTGCGATAGACGAGCTGGTCGTCCAGTTCGCCATTGAGCGTGCGTCTCACGTAGTCGCGGATGTACTCCACATGAGGCTCGCGCTGGAAAATGCGACGGTAAAGCTCGCGCTGGAATTCCTGCGCGAGCGGCGTCCAGTCGGTGCGCACGGTTTCGAGGCCTTTGAACACGACTTCCTCGCCGCCATGCTTCGCGACAGTAAGGCCGGCGTAACGCTTCTTGCTGCCTTCCTCGGCTCCCCGCACCGTGGGCATGAGAAAGCGCGAGTAATGGCGTTCGAACTGTATTTCCAGCGCGCTTTCGAGGCCGTAGCGTTCGCGCAGCTCGGTCTTCCACCAGGCATTGACGTGCTCGACGAGCCGCTTGCCGGTTTGCGTGGCGTCGGCTTCGTCATGCGCGTGCTTGAGCCAGACGAAGGTCGAATCGGTATCGCCGTAAATCACGTCGTAGCCCTGCGCTTCGATGAGCTGGCGCGTTTTGCGCATGATCTCGTGCCCGCGCATCGTGATCGACGAAGCGAGGCGCGGATCGAAGAAGCGGCAGCCGGTCGAGCCGAGCACGCCGTAGAACGCGTTCATGATGATCTTCAGCGCTTGCGAAAGCGGCGCGTTGTGCTGCCGCTTCGCGTTCTCGCGCTCGTCCCAGACCTGGCGGACGATCTCCGGCAGGCAGTGCTTCTCGCGCGAGAAGCGCGCGCCGAGAAAGCCGGGCACGGACGCTTCGTCACTGGGATCGTTCAGGCCTTCGATCAGCCCGACCGGGTCGATCAGGAACGTGCGGATGATCGAAGGGTAGAGGCTCTTGTAGTCGAGCACGAGCACCGAATCGTAGATGCCGGGGCGCGAATCCATGACGAAGCCGCCGGGGCTGTTTTCGCCTGTGACGTCGCCGATATTCGGCGCCACGTAGCCGAGGCGATGCATTTTCGGCAGATAGAGATGCGTGAACGCGGCCACCGATCCGCCCATGCGGTCCACGGGCAGCCCCGTCACCGAGGCGCGTTCGAGCAGGAAGGGGATCAGCTCGGTTTTCTCGAAGATACGCGTGACCAGTTCGCAATCCTTGAGGTTGTAGCGCGCAAGCGCGGGCTTGTCCTCGTCGAAACGGCGCTGGATTTCGTCCATGCGCTGATACGGGTTGTCGATCGATTTGCCTTCGCCCAATAGCGCTTGCGCGACATATTCGAGGCTGAACGACGGGAAGCTCCAGGTGGCCGAGCGCAGCGCTTCGATGCCGTCGATGATGAGGCGACCCGCGGCGCCAGCGAAAAAATGATTCTCCTGCATGCCGTGCTCGCGCCATTCCATGACTTCGCCAGCACGGCCGAGGCGCAGCGGTACGCCGGTCTGCTGCGCATGCGCGTGCAACACGCGCAAGTCGAACTGCACGAGATTCCAGCCGATGATCGCATCGGGGTCGTGCTTCGCCATCCACGTGTTGAGGCGCTCGAGCATTTGCGCGCGGCTTGCGCAGTATTCGAAGTCGAATTCGAGCGGGCTCGCGTCGCCGTTTGCGGGTCCGAGCATGAACACCTGGCGCTGCCCGCAGCCTTCCAGCGCGATGGAATAGAGCTCGCCCTGTGCGCTCGTCTCGATGTCGAGGGACACGAGTTTGAGCCTCGGGCGATAGCCACTGGCGGGTTTCATCTCGCCGTCGAGCAGCACGCCGCCGGCGCCCGCCTCGCCGCGAAACAGCACGGGTGCGGTGATGAAGCGCTCCATCATGTAGCGTTCGGGCGGCTGGATGTCGGCTTCGTAGACGTCGATGCCTGCCTTGGCGAGACGCCTGGCGTGCCCCGCCAACTTGCGATATTGCGGGGAATAGAGGCCGAGCACCGGGCGGCGCTGGAAGTCCACAAGAGACAGCGGGCGAAGCTCCGCGCGTGTGTCGCTCTTGAGCGCGATACGCGCGGCCGCTTGCTGCTCGACCGGCACGAAGGCGACGGAAGGCTGGGGGCGCAGGCGCACCTGGCGCGGCCCGTTTTCGGTCGCGAGCCAGAAGTCGACTTCGGTGCGCTCGCCCGTATCGCGCCAATGGCGGGTGAGAATAAAACCCGCTTCAAACTCAGACAAAGTGTGACTCCGCCGCCCATGTATCCCGGCTGCGATTGTAGCGTTTGAACCGGGAAAGGGCGGCGCGCCTAGCGCTGGAGCACGTGCGCGAACATCGGATACAGCGAAACGAGCAGCGAGAGCGCCATGGCGACGTTGAAGGCGCGCAGCCTGCGCGGATTCGAGAGAAGGCGCCGCATGCCGGTGCCGAACGCGGCCCAGATGCAGATGCAGGGCAGTCCGATCACATAGAACAGCACGGCCATCGCCATCGTATTGGTGCCGAAGTCGGCGGACAGGCGGATCGTGGTGGCGGCCGTGAGCACCATCATCCATGCCTTGGGATTGACCCACTGGAACGCAATGGCTTCGTGAAAGCGCATGGGCCGGTGCTCGCCGCCCTTCACCTTGAGGTCGCCCGACGTGCCGATCTTCCACGCGAGATACAGCAGATACGCGATGCTCGCGATCTCCAGCACGAAATAGAGTGCCGGAACGTGCCGGAACACTTCTCCCAGGCCGAAGCCGACCGAGAGCATGAGCACCACGACGCCCGCGCTGATGCCGAGAATGTGGGGCACCGTGCGGCGAAAGCCGAAGTTGACGCCGGAAGCGAGCAGCATGGTGTTATTGGGGCCGGGCGTAATGGTCGTGACCACGACGAAGAGCATGCCGGCGGGCAGCGCGCTGAGCAGTTCGGGCAGCATGATGCGAGGGCTCCGGAAAGAAGGCAGAGTTGACCGGAGTCAGTTTATCGACGGATCTCGGTACAGTACCGGTACACTTACTAGGACGGCGAGCGGTACGGATTGGAGCATGGACGGCGGGAACTGTACGGCCATCTGCCCGCTCGTAAAGCGACGGTGAAAATCTGGCTTGCATCGGTCCTGCACCTTGAGCAGTTGCGACCTTCGCGTGCATGGCTGGACGGCGCCAAGAAACGATGCGCTAAAGTGGCGAACGACCATCCGACGCATCGGACGGCACTTGCCTCGCCTTGCCGCCGGATCGACGTGATCGGCGCTATGCCGTGAAGGGATGGCCATTCACCGGAGCGACCCATGCGACCTGTCTCGCTGTTTGCTGGCCTTGCGCTATACGTGCTGTCTTTTTGCTGTTACGCCCAAACGCCGCAGCCGTTGCCGGCACTGAATATCGACATCGCGCAGACGTCCGTTTCGGGTCTCTCATCGGGCGGCTATATGGCGGTTCAACTGGCCGTTGCGTACTCATCGATCGTCAAGGGTGCTGGCGTCGTCGCGGCGGGACCGTACTTTTGTTCGCAAGGCAAGCTGTCCACGGCGATGACGCAGTGCTCGTGCAATCCGCCGCTGCCGTGTGGCGTGTCCGCGACCAGCGCTGCGGTGCCGTCGCTCGTATCGGCTACCCGTCAGGCGTTTGCCGGAAAGCTCGTCGACGATCCGGCCAACCTTGCCGGTCAGCGCGTCATCACGATTTCCGGCCTGAAGGATACGACCGTGCCGCCAGTTGTGGTTCAGCAAGTCGATGACTACTACCGCACGCTGGGGTTGCCCCCGGCCAATCTGTCGGTGGTATCGCTCGATAACGCGGGTCACACCATGCCGACCGTGAACTACGGCGTGGCGTGTGGCGACTCGGTCTCGCCGTTCATCGGCAAGTGCCAGTTCGATGGGGCACAGGCAATCCTCGGATGGATCTACGGCCCGGCGCCGCTCAAGCCGCGCACGGGTTCGGCGCCGGCCGGCCATTTCGTGCAGTTCGACCAGACCGCGTTCCTCCCGAAGAGCGGACCGTGGAGCCTGCCGGGCGCAGCGGGTCTCGACAGCACGGGCTGGGTCTATATCCCCGATGACTGCAAGGCGGGCGCGCGCTGTCGTCTGCATGTCGCCCTGCACGGTTGCGAGCAGGGGCAGGACTATGTGCCGATCGATTCATCCGGTAGCAAGCTGTATTACGGCACGACCTTCGTCAGACACGCGGGCTACGACAAATGGGCGGACAACAATCAGATCGTCGTGCTGTTTCCGCAGGCGGTCGTCATTCCCATGGCCAATCCGCTTGGATGCTGGGACTGGTGGGGATATACCGATTCGCACTTCGCCGATCAGAAGGGCGTGCAGATGCAGGCCATCCGAGCGATGATCGACAGGCTGAGTTCGGGAGCGAATCAGTGATTCGTTGCTGGTGTCCGGAAAGACCACAGGACTCCGAATGACTGTGCCTTGCATCAGGTTGGCGGCTTCGCCGTCGCCACTTGTTTGGGTAACCGAACCTGATCGTTTCCCAGATACAGGCTGGGAATAAGCGCATTGCCTCAAGGCTGCAAAGGCTTAATTTTTCTTCGCGGCATTTTTCTTGAGAAAGAAGGTGAGGGCCACGATCACGAGCGCCAACGCGACACCGAAGGCCGCGACGTCGCGGGTGCCGTCCCACGCTACGGCCTCCCGCAGGAACAGTACGGCGAGAACCGCAATGACGACACTCACCAGATTCGATTTCAGGTCGTCGAGGTCGTTGATCTGCAGCCATTTCGGCATCGGCAGCGTGTCGTCGATGAATAATGAATAAAGACCAATGCTCGTGATATAGACCGCGATGGCAATCAGAAAGACATCCACGGCCTCGACGATTCCGACTGCCAACATCTTGACCGATTTCGCCGATATCGCGCCTTTCTCAATGGCTTCGAAGGCGCCGAAAACCAGATATATCACCTCATATAACGTCAGCGCCACGAAACAGAAAAGCGTTCCGACGATGGGAACAAGCATGATGTAGCGGCTCATGGCCAGGATACGTCGCAACATCGGAAGGACCTCCGCCAGAGGCAACGTACATAACAGCCGTTGCCGCGCGTGCGCTTATGAATACGCCATACGAAAGTTCGAAGCATCACTAATTGATCACCTGACGCAACCATTGTATGGGTAACGCGTTGGCAGGGTTCCCGAACCGGTCGGGCTGCATTCCTTGTCTCACGAGGTCGCTCTCCAAATTCATTTTCTGGCTCGTGGCTGGTGTTTCCATACGCCGCCGATATTTTGCGCCGCAAGCTTCCGGATGTTTCCGAACAATAAGCCCCATCAGAGTTTTTCCAGCCAAAGGGAAGGGGGCAACTGCGCAGCGAGCAGCAGCCGCACTGTTGTATATAAACAGTGGTATGTTGGGCCCGTTTGATGCTTCGCGCGCGAGCAATGGGGGACATGCGGCATTGCGCAAAGCAATGACCGCACCGAACCCTGTTGGCGGTGCAGCGGTTTGCGCTCGCAACGATCACCGGCGGTCGGCAGGCCATCGATGACTATTGCCGATTTGTCTGTTGAATCGTCGCTGAGCCGGGGAATTGGCAAGTCGTTTGATCATTCAGCCATGGCAACGGTCCACATCAAGATGATTGACCGCGAGAACGACTGCACGGCATCGCAAAGGACTGGGCAACGTGCAGGGCATCGCCGGGACCTTCACGCTATCGGGCCTGAGAACGTCCATTCCTATACAGTGGCGTGCCAGCGCCTTTCGTTTTCGCGTGCCTCGCTGCCATCTCGCGCGCATTCGCGGACACTGCGCGTCGTTCAATCGTCCGGAGCCGCTCGCGTGAGCACGGCGAAGCCGGCGGCCCGCACCAACGGCCTCGACACGTCATGACGCGCATCTTCTCCTCGTGGATGTCGCGTTGCTTGATCCTCACGCTTTTGTTGGCCGGCCTGCTGTCCGGCTGCGCGATGGTGACGGTCAGCTCGCTCGGGCCGCAGCAATACATCGCCATGCGACGTGGCGACGTTCTCTCGACCGGCCGCCTGAGCGCCTCGACACGAGACACGCTGCGCATCGCGGGGCTGGATGATAACGCCTGTCAGCGAGAGCCGCAGCCTTGTATCGATGCCCTCCTGACCATCAACGGAATCAACACCGACCGGCGACTCGCCAGCCTGGCCGAACTCTCCCTGCAGATGGCCATCAGCCAGACGTCTGCGAACAACAGTGAGTGGAATGATGCGCAATTTGATTTGTGGCTCAGAACCATACGCTACTCGTATGCCTTTCTGTTTCTCGGTCAGCGCACGGCCGGCGAACGCGCGTTCGAGGATCGCCAGACGCAGGTTCGTGACTACTACAACTATTCAGTCCAGGAACTGGCTCGTGCGCTGTTCCTGCGGGGAGCGCTCGCATCGGACGCTGGCGGCGCCGTTCCCGAAACGCAGGTCATAGCGGGCTGGAGCATTCGTATCGACTTGAGCCGGGTCCGGTTGCCGGAAGGCGTGCACGAACCACGCGAAGTGATTCCCGCTTCGAGGCTTTCATTTGCGGGCCTGCGCAGCATTTATCGGCGCGACGGACTCGGCGCGGAACTCGTGGCGGTCATGGGCGCACCCCCGCCGGACTCCGCAGCCGATCCCCAGGCCGAAGCCAGCGAGAGCGCAGACGCGTCGCCGCAGGCAGCATCCTCGCCGACGCAAGGCAGCCGCCCGTTTCGCGAAATGCCGTCGCCGAACGTGACCGCGCTGATCTGGTTCAGTCAGGGCACGCTCGAGGAGGTGCTCGGCTCGCGCAATGTCACGCTGTCCGTATACGACCCGTATCGCGAAGAGCGTATCGAGCGGCATGGCCAGACTGTTCCGCTGGCGGCGAATTTCAGTGCTGGTTACGGGATCTGGCTCGCCCGCTCGGGCTTTTCCGGCCAGTCTTTGCGTACGCTCTTCGGGCGCTCGCGCGGCATCGATCGTCCGCTCATTTACATGATGCAGCCCTTCGATCCGGACCGACGGATCGTGCTGATGCTGCACGGTCTCGCGAGCAGCCCGGAAGCATGGGTCAACGTGGCGAACGATATTCAGGGTGACGAAGTGCTTCGGGCCCATTTCCAGGTGTGGCAGGTCTACTATCCGACCAACGTCCCGATTCTGGTCAACCTTGCGCGAATTCGAAGAGCCGTGGAGCAGACGCTCGCTCACTTCGATCCTGACGGCACACTACCGGCTTCCCATGGCATGGTGCTGATCGGCCACAGCATGGGCGGCGTTCTGGCAAGGCTGCTCGTATCGAGTTCCGGCGACGAGCTATGGCAGGTCTTCAAGGATACGCACGTGCCGGAAGGCACCGACCTCGATCGCGAAGACGAACGGCTGAATCGCCTGTTGCGTTTCCAGCCGATGCCACAGGTGGAGCGGGCGATCTTCATCGCCGCACCACACCGGGGTACGCCGTTCGCGAGCAATCGCCTTGCGCGGTGGGTTGCCAATCTCGTGCGCTTGCCACTCGCGCTTCTGGCGGAAATCGAAGACGTGATGCAGACCGCGACGAATCTCGATCCACAGGGCAAGACGTTCCACGTACCGAACAGCATCGAGCAGTTGCGAGAAACGAATCCGACGATCCAGGCGACTGCGCAACTGCCAATCAGCCCCCGGGTGTGCTTCCACTCGATCATTGCGAGGCGGCGGGCGAACGGGCCGCTCGAGGATTCCAACGACGGCGTGGTCCCGTATCGCAGTGCGCATCTTGCGGGGGCGCTTTCGGAGAAGGTGATCGTCGCGGGGCACAGCGTTCAGCAGACACCCGAGGCGATTCTCGAGATCCGACGGATTTTGCACGAGGACATTGCATCGATAGACGCGCGTGGGGAGCTTTGCAGTGAGGCGCAGCAAAGCAAGTGACGGACGTGTGGCGGGCGGTGTGCATTCATGTGCACATTTGGAATCCATATAAAAGCGAAGATGCGTAATATCTCGGAGACGGTGCGGGGCGCGTTCAGAAGCGGCGAATCAGGTAATTAGGGTATTGCCGTTTGCAAATGCCTGGACCAGCGCGTAAATTTGATCAGAACCCAACTGGAGACGTTTCCGAATTAACACTCATCCAGTCGCGGTTCGAAAGATGCAGGAAGACGTGGAGTGCTCAGCCCGGAACGCGTGCTGTGTACGGAATGGCCATATCAAGGGGATTGTCATGCGATATCTCGCTGGCACATTGCTTGGTTCGCTTGTTGCCTCGCTTGCACTTTACGGATGTGAGGCCCCGACTTCCGCCACCACCTTTACGCCAGCACAGGCGCAGCAGGCGCAGGTCGTCGAGCTCGGCGTCGTCGAGACTGTACGGCCCGTCACGATCCAGCCCGGCCCAACGGGCGTGGGCGCGGTATCGGGCGCCGCGCTTGGCGGCATCGCGGCCGGCAGCAACATTGGGCGCGGCAGCGGCTCCGTTGCAGCGGGCATCGGCGGCGCGGTGCTGGGCGGCATGGCGGGCAACGCCGTCGAGTCGCGCGTGACACGGCGAGCGGGCCTTGAAATCGGCGTCCGTCTCGATTCGGGGCAGCTGATTTCCGTGACGCAAGACGCGGACCAGCAGTTCTTTCCCGGCGACCGGGTTCGTGTGCTGGCCGGTCCCAACTCGGTTCGCGTGACGCGGTGAACGCCGTGTGCACGGCGCCGCGCTGCAGACGCTGGGCGGCCTGACGATTCACGAAGCAAGTGAGGTTGATCTCTCGTTAGAACGAAGTCCCAGAAAAAGCGAGGAAACTCATGGCCGATACCGGGCAGAAAATGAGTCGCATGCAGCTCACGGCGATGGTCGTCGGAGGCATGGTGGGCGCCGGCATATTTTCCTTGCCTCGAACCTTCGCCAGCGCAACGGGACCGGTTGGTGCGGCCATAGCGTGGCTCGTGGCGGGCGTGGGCATGTATACGCTCGCACGCGTGTTCCAGGCGCTGGCGGAGCGCAAGCCCAATCTCGACGCCGGTGTTTTCGTCTACGCCAAGGAGGGCTTCGGCGATTATCCCGGCTTCCTCTCCGCATTCGGCTACTGGATCAGCAGTTGTATCGGCAACGTATCGTACTGGGTGCTGATCAAGTCCACGCTGGGCGCGTTCTTTCCGGTGTTCGGCGACGGCAATACGGTAACGGCGATCGTCGTGGCCTCGGTCGGCATCTGGCTCTTCCATTTCCTCATTCTTCGCGGCGTCAAGCAGGCCGCGTTCATCAACACCATCGTGACCTTCGCCAAGGTCATTCCGATCGTGGTGTTCATCGTCATCCTGATCATCGTGTTCAAGTACGGCACCTTCCGGCTGAATATCGAATCCGCGGCGCAGGAGGGCGGCCTTTTTCAGCAGGTGCGCGCGACGATGCTCGTGACCGTGTTCGTCTTTATCGGCATCGAAGGCGCAAGCGTGTATTCGCGTTACGCGAAAGAGCGCACGGACGTGGGGCGCGCGACGATCTTCGGCTTCGGCGCGGTGACGGTGCTCATGGTGCTTGTCTCGATGTTGCCTTTCGCCGTGCTGCCGCGTGGTGACGTCGCGGGCATGCGGCAACCTTCCATGGCGGCGGTGCTGGAAAGCGTGGTCGGTCCATGGGGCGGGATCTTCGTGAGCGTCGGCCTGATCGTGTCGGTGCTCGGCGCGTATCTGGCCTGGTCGCTGATCTGCGCAGAAGTCATGTTCGCCGCGGCAAGGAACCGGGACATGCCCTCGCTGTTCGCGCGGGAAAACGCCAACAACGTCCCGGCGAATGCGTTGTGGATCACGAACATCGTCGTGCAGATCCTCGTGGCGAGCACGTATTTCTCGCGCGACGCATTCTCCCTGATGCTCAACCTCACGAGCTCGATGTCGCTGATTCCGTATCTGTTCGTCGCGGCCTACGGGTGGATGGTCTCGAACCGCGGCGAGAGCTACGAGGTGCGGCCCGAAGAGCGCAAGCGGGACCTCGCGTTCGCAGCGGTCGCGGTGATCTACACCCTGTTCATGCTCATTGCCGGCGGCGTGAAATTCCTGTTGCTAGCGGCAATTCTCTACACACCGGGCACGGTGCTGTATGTCATGGCGCGGCGCGAGCGCAACCTGAAAGTCTTCGAAGGCGTGCGCGACTGGGCTATTTTCATTGTGGCGGTCGCAGCGGCCATCGTGTGCATCGTT
The DNA here is from genome assembly GCF_035501035.1 of Paraburkholderia sp. Classification (GTDB taxonomy): domain Bacteria; phylum Pseudomonadota; class Gammaproteobacteria; order Burkholderiales; family Burkholderiaceae; genus Paraburkholderia. The sequence continues at coordinate 15,635 of NZ_DATJWR010000120.1, read as the reverse complement.
GCGCTGGCCACGGGTTACATGGCGATCTAACCAGGACGAGCGGAGATCGATATGGCGAAGAAAGGTGGTGAGAACGGCAAAGCGAAGCAAGAAAGCGCCTTTGGGGTCTATTCGGAAGTCGGACAACTGCGCAAGGTCATGGTGTGCGCGCCGGGCATGGCGCATTCGCGCCTCACGCCGAGCAATTGTGACGAGCTGCTGTTCGACGACGTGTTATGGGTCGACAACGCGAAGCGTGACCATTTCGACTTCGTCACGAAAATGCGCGACCGCGGCGTGGAAGTACTGGAGATGCATAACCTCCTCACCGAAACGGTGGCGGTGCCCGAAGGGAAGAAGTGGATCCTCGACAACCAGATCGTGCCGAACCAGGTAGGGCTGGGTTTCATCGATGAACTGAGAGGCTATCTGGAGGGGCTCGACAATCGGGCGCTGGCCGAGACGCTGCTCGGCGGCCTGTCGATCTACGACTTCCCTGAAGCCCATGGCGGTGCCGCGCTGAAGGTCGTGCGCGAGGCGGCCGGGGCCACCGAGTATCTGTTGCCGCCGCTGCCGAACACGTTGTACACGCGTGATACCACCTGCTGGATCTACGGCGGCGTGACGCTCAATCCGCTGTACTGGCCCGCGCGCCACGAGGAAACGATCCTCGCCACGGCCATCTACCGCTTTCATCCGGACTTCGCCGGCAAGGTGAACGTGTGGTGGGGCGACCCCACGCAGGATCATGGCATGGCGACGCTGGAGGGCGGCGACGTCATGCCGATCGGCAACAAGACCGTGCTCATCGGCATGAGCGAGCGCACGTCGCGCCAGGCGATCAGCCAGCTCGCGGCCACGCTGTTCCAGCGGGGCGCGGCCGAGCGCGTGATCGTGGCCGCGATGCCGAAGATCCGCGCGGCCATGCACCTCGACACGGTATTCACATTCGCGGACCGCGACTGCGTGCTGATCGCGCCGGATTTCCTCGCGCGCACGCGCACGTTCTCGTACCGGCCCAGCGATCATCCGGCGGGCGTGGAACTGCATCAGGAGAAGAAGTCGTTCGTCGACGTGGTGAGCGGCGCGCTCGGCATCAAGAAGATGCGCGTGGTGGAAGCGGGCGGCAACGATTACCAGCGCGAACGCACGCAGTGGGACAGCGGCGCGAACCTGGTTTGTGCGTCGCCCGGTGTGGTGTTCGCGTACGACCGCAACACGTACACGAACACGCTGCTGCGCAAGGCGGGGATCGAGGTGATATCGATCGTGGGCGCGGAACTGGGGCGCGGTCGCGGTGGTGGACACTGCATGACGTGTCCGATCGTTCGTGATGCGGTGGACTTCTAGCGGCACAAATCAGGGGGCACCCGCGAGCACCGGGTGCAGTTACAGGGCATGCTGCCAGATCCAGGCGGAGACGGGCAGTCTGTCCAGCGAGCCGGAGGAATCACCAGTGTTTGCGAACCATGCAACGGGTCGAGCGGTTTCTCTTCCTTTGGCCGTGACGCTATGTGCGTTGCTGGCAGCCGCGCTGCTAGCAGGCTGCCGCAAGGGTGAAGACACTCCAGCGGTGGAGGTCCGCCCGGTACGCGTCATCACGATAGAAAAGCAGTCGGCCGGAGCAAGCGTCACCTTGACGGGGACCTTGCAGGCACAGGCCGAAATCAATCAATCGTTCCGTATCGACGGGCGGATGATCGCCCGCAACGTCGACGTTGGGGACCGCGTCAGGCCCGGCCAGGTACTCGCACGTCTTGACCGGATGAATGAGGAGAGCAGCCTGCAGTCCGCGCGCGCGCAGCTGGCCGCTGCCCAGGCGCAGGCTCTCGAGGCGCGCACCATGTATAACCGCATGCGCGATCTTCTGGCGGAGCGCGCCGTGTCGCGCGCCTCGTTCGAGCAGGCCGAAGCGATGGCGAAGATCACGCAATCTCAAGTGGATTCGGCGCAGTCGCTCGTCACCATCGCGCAGAACCGTTTGAGCTATACCGATCTGGTCTCGGATGTCGCGGGCGTGGTGACGGCGCGCGGCGCGGAGCCCGGTGAGGTCGTGCCGGCGGGCCGCATGATCGTGCAGATCGCACGTGAAGGCGCGGTCGACGCCGTATTCGACGTGCCGGCGGCGATCAAGGACGCCGCGCCGGCGAATCCCGACATCGTCATCGCGCTTGCCAGCAACCCGGATGTCACCGCCGTTGGTAAGGTGCGCGAAGTATCGCCGCGAGCCGACCCGGTTACCGGCACGTTTGCGGTCAGGGTTCGGGTGCTCGATCCACCGGCGGCTATGCGTCTCGGGAGTACCGTGGTTGGCCGCATGAAGCTCGACCGGCCGCCGGCCATCGACATTCCCGCCAGTGCGTTGATCCAGCCCGCGGGCAAGCCGGCGGTCTGGGTCGTCGATACGAAGACGGGAACGGTTTCGGTGCGCGACGTGCAGCTCGAGGCCTATGGCGAGAACCGCGTTCAGATATCGCAAGGATTGACCCCTGGCGACGTTGTCGTGACTGCCGGCGCGCAGGCATTGCGGCCGGGACAAAAAATTCTCTGGACCGAGGCTCCCAGGTGATTGGCCCGAACCTTTCCGAGTGGGCGCTCTCGAAGCGTCCTCTAGTGGTGTTCCTCATGATCGCCGCACTGGTTGCGGGAACACTTTCATTTCTCCGCTTGGGGCGCGCCGAAGATCCGGTCTTCACGTTCCGCACCATGATCGTGGCCGCGGCGTGGCCAGGCGCGACAGTCGACGACACACTTTCGCAGGTGACCGAGCGGCTCGAGCGCACGTTGCAGGAGACGCGCCACCTGGACCGGATACGTAGCTACACCACGGCGGGCCAGACGACGATCTTCGTCGATCTGCTGCAATCGACGCCGCCTTCCGAGGTTCAGGACATCTGGTATCAGGTGCGCAAGAACATCGGCGATATGCGGCAAACGCTGCCGGCCGGAACGCTCGGGCCGTTCTTCAACGATGACTTCGGCGACACGTACGGCATCATCTACGGGTTCACGTCCGACGGCTACAACATGCGCGAGTTGCGCGACCGCGTCGAAGCGATCCGCTCGCGTCTGTTGCTTGTGCCGGACGTGTCCAAGATCGAGGTGCTGGGCGCGCAGGACGAGCAGATCTACATCGAGTTTTCCACGAGCCGCCTCGCCGGCCTGCGTCTGGATTACTCGAGCATCGTCGAGGCATTGAGGGCGCAGAACGTCATCAGGCCGAGCGGCGTGCTGCAAACCGGGCAGGAGCGCGTGTTCTTCAGGGTGACCGGCGCCTTCGATTCCGAGCGCGACATCGAAGATGTGAACCTCGTGCTGGGCGGGCGCATCGTTCGCCTCGGTGACATCGCGACCGTGAGACGCGGCTTCGCGGATCCTCCACAACCGATGTTCCGCGTCAACGGCAAGCCCGCGATCGGGCTCGCCATCGCCATGCGCGACTCGGGCGACATCCTGGCGCTCGGCCGCAACCTGAAGGCGGAGATGTCCGATATCACGGCGAACCTGCCTGCCGGCATCGAGCCGTTTCTGGTCGCCAATCAGTCAGAAACCGTCGATGTCGCGATCAACGACTTCATGGCGTCGCTCTGGCAGGCCATCATCATCATCCTGGCGTGCAGTTTCGTGAGCCTTGGCGTGCGGCCCGGCGCGGTGGTCGCGCTGTCGATCCCGCTCACGCTGGCGATCGTCTTTGCGATCATGGACATCGTGCATATCGACCTGCACCGGGTGTCATTAGGTGCCCTGATCATTGCGCTGACGCTGCTGGTCGACGACGCCATGACGACCGTCGACGCCATGATCAACCGTCTCGCTGCCGGCGACACCAAGGACCAGGCGGCGACATTCGCCTACCGGACACTGGCCGCGCCAATGCTGATCGGCACGCTGGTGTCGATATCGAGTTTCGTGCCGATTGGCTTCGCGAGGAGTTCGGCCGGCGAGTACACGTTCTCCATCTTCGCGGTGGTGGCGATTGCGCTGCTCGTTTCGTGGTTTGGCGCGGTGATATTTTCGCCGCTGGTCGGTCAGGCGATCCTGAAAGCGCCCAAGCCCGGCAAGGAGCCGCCCAAGCCCGGCAAGCTGCTGATGGCCTATGACCGCTTCCTGCGCGGCGCGCTGCGCATGAGGTGGATCACGATCGCCGTTACGCTGGTGGCGTTCGCCGTGTCGCTGTTGCTCGTCAGGTTCGTGCCGCAGCAGTTCTTCCCGGCGTCCGACCGGCCTGAACTGACGGTGGACCTGACCTTGCGACAGAACGCCTCGATTCATGCTACGGAGTCCCAGGTTGCGCAGATCGAAGCGTTCCTGAAAACCGACCCCGACGTCGATCACTTCAGCAGCTATGTGGGCCGTGGCGCGATACGCTTCATTCTCACCTTGAATGTTCAGTTACCCAATCCATTTTTCGCGCAGATCATCGTGGTCGCCAAGAATCTGGAGGCACGCGACCGGTTGCAGTTGAAGCTCGAGAAAATGCTGGCCGACCGCTTTCCCGGCATCGTTGCCCGGGTCTCTCCGCTGGAGCTGGGGCCGCCGGTGGGCTGGCCGCTGCAGTATCGCGTTTCAGGCCCCGATCCCGCGCAGGTGCGCAGGCTCTCACTCGATCTGGCCGGTATCGTGGGATCGGACGTGCGAACCCGCCACGTCAACTTCGACTGGATGGAGCCGGCGCGGCAGATCCGCATCCACATCAACCAGGACGAAGCGCGTCAGCTCGGCGTGAGCAGCGCGGCGCTCGCGGCCGTCATGAACACCGTCATTACGGGCACGCCTATCACACAGATCCGCGACGACATCTACCTGGTCAACGTCGTCGCGCGCGCCGCGGATGACTCGCCCATGACGGTGCAGTCGCTGAGCACGTTGCAGGTGCCGACGCCAAGCGGCCGGATGATCGCGCTCAGCCAGTTCGCGACGTTCACGGAAGACCAGGAATCGCCCTTGATCTGGCGGCGCAACCGCGTACCGACGCTCACGGTGCGCGCCGACGTGATGCATGGCGCGCTGCCCGACGAAGTCGTCGCGACGCTGGCGCCGAAGATCGCCGAGTTCAACGAGAAGCTGCCGAAGGGCTATCACGTGGCGACCGGCGGCATATTCGAGGAAAGCGCGATTTCGAGGGCATCGGTGTTCGCGGTGGTCCCGCTCATGATCGTGCTGATGCTCACGAGCATGATGGTGCTGCTGGTGAGTTTCAAGCGGCTGGCCATGGTGGTCTCGGTGATGCCGCTGGGGCTCATCGGCGTCGTGCTGGCGCTGTTGATCTTCAACCGGCCGCTTGGCTTCGTCGCGATTCTGGGCATTCTCGCGCTGATCGGCATGATCGCGAAGAACGGGCTGATCCTGTTCGTGCAGATCGAGACCTTCCGCCAGGAGGGCATGCGTGTGCTGGAGGCGGTGGTGGCCTCGGGCACCTCGCGCATACGGCCGATGATGCTGACCTCGATCTCGACCGTGCTCGGCCTGATCCCGATCGCGCCAACCGTGTTCTGGGGGGCGATGGCATTCGCGATCATGGGCGGGCTGCTGGTGGCGACGCTGTTGACCCTCGTGTTCTTGCCGGCGCTCTACATGGTGGTGTTCGGCAGGGAAGATCGAGCGACGGTGCAGCCTGCGGGTACCGCCGGTGGATCGGCGTAAGCGCCGTGGCTTGATTCCGCCTGGTTCCATCTGGCGATCGCAAACCGTATTTGCGATTGCCGGGCTTTCGGTAGAGGAGGCGTGTGTCTTCCATGAGCACAACATCGCTCCATGCTTTCCTGCAGGATCTGCGCGTTCACCGGCGCGTTGCGCTGGTCCGCGCGCTGTGCTTTCTCGTGCTCTGGATCATCCTGATGCCTAGCACGAAGACGGCCGATCTGCTCTTCGGCCTGATTGCGATGCTCGTCGCGACGTATATGAGCCTGCGTCTGCTGCCGCCCGCAGCGGGACAGGTACGTCTGCGCGCTTTAATCCTGTTCGTGCCGCACTTTCTCATGCAGTCGCTGCTGGCGGGCATCGACGTGGCGCGCCGTGCATTGCACCCGCGCATGCGTTTGCAGCCGGGCATCGTCGTCTATCGCGTCGGGTTTCCGCCGGGATTGGCGCGCAACGAATTTGCCATCATCACCAGTCTCATGCCGGGTTCGGTTCCGGTAGACGAGACCGAGGACGGCCTCGTCTACCACTGCCTGGACGTCACGCAGCCGGTTGTCGAGCAGATGGCGGAGGAAGAGCGGCGCCTGGCGAATGTCTTGATCGTCGGTGATCGCCATGGCTGATGTGCTGATTGCCGTGTGCGCAGCCGTGCTGCTGATGGTTGCCGTCGGCTTGCTGAGCGTGCTGCGCGGTCCGACGCGTGCCGACCGCATGATGGCCGCTCAACTGTTCGGTACGGGGGGCATCGCGGCCCTGCTGCTGGTGGGTACGGCGACAGGCGTGGAAGCTGTCGTCGATGTTGCGTTGACGTTGGCCGTGCTCGCGGCGTTCGCGTCGGTGGCCTTCGTCAAGGCCGGCCAGCAGACGGAGGGCGAGGCCGGCAAAGAGGAGCGGAAATGAAAACGGCTGCCGATGTCTTCACGATCGTTGCCATGCTTGCCGGCATCTTCTTCTTTGTGGCGGGCACGGTCGGCCTTTTGCGCTTTCCCGATACGTACACGCGACTGCATGCGCTGACGAAGGCCGACAATCTCGGCCTGGGCCTGGTCGTGCTGGGCCTGTTGCCACAGGCCGGTCACCTCGTGGTCGCCCTCAAGCTGATCGTGGTCTGGCTCCTGGTCATGCTGACGTCGGCCGATGTGTCGCAGCTCATCGCGCGCGCCGCGCGGCGGCAGGAGACACGCCCATGATCTCCGCAATCTCGTTCGGTATCGGGATCCTGTTGCTGGCGCTCGCGCTCTGGACCGTCGTGGTGCGCGACACGTTCGCCGCGGTAGCCGGCTTCATTCCCTACGGCTTGTTGCTGACGCTGGCCTGGCTGGTGCTTCGCGCTGTCGACGTGGCGTTGACCGAAGCGGCCATCGGCGCGGGCCTGACCGGCGCGCTGCTCATCAATGCGGCTTCGCGCCTGCACGTAACCGAAGCCGCGGCCCGGGCCGAAACGCCGGGCCTCGCGCTACGCCTTGCCGCCGGCGCTGCCTCGGCGGCTGTCACGGTCGTCATCGCCGTGTGTCTGCTGCATTTGCCGGAGCCCGCTCCGACGCTCGCGCCGGATGTGGCGCGGCATATCGCTTCGACTGGCGTCGGCAATCCGATCACGGCCGTCCTGCTGTCGTTCCGCGCAATCGATACGCTGCTGGAAGCGATTGCGTTGCTGTTCGGCGTAGTGGGCGTGTGGTCGCTGGCGGCGGACCGCAACTGGGGCGGCCGGCCGGGCTTCGCGCAAATCGTCAATCCCAACGACATTCTCGTGTATCTGGCGCGCGTATTGCCGCCGATCGGCGTCGTGATCGGCATCTACATTTTCTGGGTCGGCGCCGATCATCCGGGCGGGAAGTTCCAGGGTGCCACGGTCATTGCCGCCATGTGGCTGCTCGTCATGATGTCCGGTCTGCGCGAAGCGCCCGCGGTCAGCCAGCGCTGGTTGCGCGTCGTGCTGATACTCGGCCCGGCAATCTTCATCGTGCTGGGCCTGCTCGGCGCCTTCATGGCGGGTGCCTTCCTGGCGTACCCCGATGGTTGGGCCAAACCGTGGATCGTCGTGATCGAAGCCGCGCTGTTGCCCTCTCTTGCCGTAACCCTGGTACTCCTGCTGGTCGGGCCGCCGCTGCGGCCGGAGGTTCACACATGAACGTATCCCAGCTGTTCGGCTTGACGGCTGCCGTGCTGGTCGGGCTTGGCCTGTATGGCCTGATCGTCAACCCCCAGCCCTTGCGCAAGGTACTTGCGTTCAACCTGACCGGCAACGGCGTTTTCCTGATCTGTGCCGTGATCGCCCATCGCGGCGCGGCTGCCGGCATGAGCGGTGATCCCGTGCCGCAGGCGCTGTTGATCACGGCGATCGTCGTGTCGTTCGCCGCTTCCGCACTGGCGGTCGGGCTCATGTTGCGCAGGTTCGAAGAGACCGGCACGAATTCCCTTTCGGCCGACAGCGATGCCGGGTCCGGGCAAGCTCGCGCCAATGTGGAGTCACGGTGACGACGCTGCCGCTCACGGGGCAGGCAACGCCAGGCGGCCTGCTATTGGTGCTCGCCGTGTTGCTGCCTTTTGCCGGCATGCTGGCAGGCCTCGCGCTCGGTGGTCGTCATGCGCAACGCGTGTCGTGGGTGACGATCGTCTGCGGCATCGGCGTCGTGCTGGCCATTGCGCAAAGGCTGCTCGCCTCGGGCGACGCATTGCGGTATCTGCTCGGCGGCTGGTCGCCGCCGCTCGGTGTCATGCTCCGCGCAGACGGACTTTCGGTCTGCATGATGGTGGTGGTCGCCGTGGTGGTCGGCGCGGTTGCCGTCTATGCCAATGGCGATTTCGGCACGCCGGCCGGCGTGCGCGAGGCGCGCGGTCCGCTGGCGTTCTGGTTGCTGCTGCTGGCGGTTTGGGGGGCGCTCAATCTGGTGTTCGTGAGCGGGGACATTTTTACGCTTTACGTCGCGCTCGAACTGCTGACATTCGCCGGCGTGCCGCTCGTTTCCCTCGACGGGAGGGCCGAAACGTTGCAGGCAGCGTTGCGCTATCTGGTGTTCGCACTGATCGGTTCGATGCTGTATCTGCTGGGCGTTTTTCTGCTTTATGGCACCTACGGCACGCTCGATATCGCGCTGCTGGCCGGGCGTATCAACGCGCAGCCGCTAGTCTGGGCTGCGGTGGCGTTGATGACGGCCGGCATGCTGGCCAAGACCGCGCTGTTCCCGCTGCACCTGTGGTTGCCGCCCGCGCACGCCGGCGCGCCCGCCGCCGCGAGCGCGCTGCTTTCGGCGCTGGTTGTCAAAGGATCGTGGTTTCTGGTCGTGCGGCTGTGGTTCGATGTCTTTGCCGGCGTCATGAGCGTTTCCTTCGCGCAGGTGCTGGCCGCGCTCGGCGCCACGGCCATCGTCGTCGGCAATCTGGCGGCGCTGCGCCAGGTGCGCCTGAAGCTCCTGATCGCCTACTCGACAGTCGCGCAGATCGGCTATCTGTTCCTGATGTTTCCGCTCGCGGTGCAGCACCACAGTGCACAAGCCGTGACGGGCGGCTTGTTGCAGGCCATCTCGCACGCTACCGCGAAAGCGGCCATGTTCCTTGCGGCGGGTCTGATCTACGCCACGCTGGGTCATGACCGACTAGCCGACCTGCGCGGCGCCGCGCGGGCGTTGCCGATGACGGTCACGGCTTTCGCGCTGGCCGGCGCCGCGCTGATCGGCTTGCCGCCTTCGGGGGGCTTTCTGGCGAAGTGGCTGCTGATGTCGGCGGCGCTGGCAACGGGGCAATGGTGGTGGGCGCTCGTGATGCTGGTTGGCGGCTTGCTCACGAGCATCTATGTGTTCATGGTGGTCGTGCGCGCGATGGAGCCGGCCGCGCCCGGCTGGTCGCCGAAACGGCAGGTGCCCCGTTACCAGCAGATGGCGGTGCTGGGACTTGCCCTGTGTTCCTTCCTGCTTGGCGTCGTCGTGCTGCTGCCGGTCGACGTGGCGCAGATCGGTCGTGCGGCGATGCCGGCGACAGTGACGGGGATGCCATGAACATGTCCCAAGGCCTGATGATCGCTGCCCTCGGCTTGCCATTGCTGTTGCTGCTGGCATGTGCGTTCGCGCCTCTGCGCAGAAGGCTGCCTGCGTGGTTCGCGATCGCTGCGCTGCCGGCGCTGGCCGCCGCGCTTGGCGCTGACCAGGGCGAGATCCTGAGGTTCGGCACGGGCCGCTTCGCCCTGTGTTTTGCGCTCGATTCAGCGGGCGCGGTGTTGCTGGGCACGGCGGCGCTCTTGTGGATTTTCTGCGGGATCTTTGCCGCCCGCTGGCTGCGCGAGCGCGAGGAAATCGACGGTTTCGTCGTCTGCTGGTTCATGGCCATGACCGGCAGCATAGGCGTGTTTCTGGTGGCCGATCTGATCGGGTTCTATCTGCTGCTGGCGGTGCTGAGCGTGGGCGCCAGCGGGCTGGTGCTGCAGGGCGACGGGCCCGAGGCGCGTTATGCGGGCGCGCTCTATCTCGGCGTTGCATTGCTGGCCGAGGCGTTCCTGCTGGCGGGGCTGATCCTGCTGGCACAGGCCACGCCCGGCGGCAGCCTGCTGATTCGCGATGCGGCGGCAGCCTTGCCGACCTCGCCCTGGCGCGACACGACGCTGCTGTTGCTGCTCATTGGCCTCGGCATGAAGGCGGGCCTCGTGCCGCTGCATTTCTGGATGCCGTATGCCTATGGGGCTGCGCCAACCCCGGCGGCGGCCGTGATGAGCGGAGCGGTGGTCAAGGCCAGCGTGATCGCGTTGATCCGCTTTCTCACATTCGGCAACGCGTGGCCGCACTTTGGCATTCCGCTGGCGGCGCTGGGCCTGTTCGGCGCATTCTACGGCGTGGCCATCGGCATTACGCAGTCCCAACCAAAGTTCATCCTCGCGTACTCGAGCGTGAGCCAGATGGGTTTCCTCGTCGCGGTGATCGGCATGGGACTGGCCGCCGGCGATCAAAGCACCGTCGTGGCGGCCGCTTACTATGCCGCGCACCATCTGCTGGTGAAAGGCACGCTGTTTCTGGCCGTGGGCGTGGTGTCACTGACGGGGGCGGGGGCGTTGCGGCTGGTGCAGGTGCCCACTGCGATCATCGCGCTCGGCCTGGGCGGCTTGCCGCTGACCGGCGGCGCGCTGGCCAAATACGCAGCCAAGAGCCTGCTGGGCGGCGATCTTGCCGGCTCGCTGGCCGTGGCGTCTTCAGTGGCGAGCACGCTGCTGATGCTGCATTTCGTGCGCCGTCTGGGCGCAACGGCCGCAGCCGATTCCCACGCGCGCGCTCCGGCGCCGCTCACGGGGGCGTGGCTCGCGATGGTGCTGATCTCGCTCGTCGTGCCGTGGGTGCTGTATCTACATATCCCTGTTGGCACGCTGCCTGAGGCCCTGGCTCCCGCGGCGCTGTGGTCGGCGCTCTGGCCGGTGCTGGCCGGCGCGGTGCTCGCCATTGGCTGGAGCCGATGGGGCGGCGCGATGCCGTCCGTGCCGGCCGGGGACGTGGGTGGCCTCCTGCGCGTGCTGCAACGCGCAGGCATGGCGGCAGGGTGCTTCGCCGTGTGCGCGGATGCTTACGTGCGCAGATGGTCCGTGTCCTGTCTGGTCCTGCTGCTGGCCGTGCTGCTGTTCGGCGGTCTGCTGACCGTGGCGGGCTGAAGAGCGGACTGAAGTGAGTTCAGCAAACAACCGCACTTTCCGCGCGTACCGGATGCGGCCGTCGGAGAACCTGGAGTACGTCATGAGAACGCTGACGCTTGCTGCGATACTTGCCGCCACGACCGTTGGCCTGGCCGGCTGCTTTACCGTGGGACCCAACTACGCTCGCCCCGAAGTGCCGGTGCCGGCAACGTGGCGGATCGATTTACCGCAGGCTGAAGAGGTCGTGAACACGACGTGGTGGGAGCAATTCGACGATCCCGTATTGAACGACCTGATTCAAACCGCACTGCGCGACAATCTGGACGTGCGCGTCGCGGCAGCGCGCGTCGACCAGTTCATCGGCGTGCTGCGTACCGCACGCTCGCAGGGCCTGCCGCAGGTGGGCTATGGCGCCAACGTGAGCCGCAACCGGACCAGCGAAGTCGGCATGCCGCCGCTCTCACCCGCGCTCGATCCCGTATTCAATCTCTATCAGGGCATGCTGCAGGCCTCCTGGCAGATCGATCTGTTCGGCCGGGTCAGGCGCCTGACCGAAGCCGCGCAGGCGCAGGTGTACGCGAGCGAGCAGGCCCAGCGCGGCGTGGTGCTTTCCCTCGTGACCGGCGTGGCGACGAGCTATATCACGCTGCGCGGGCTCGATCGGCAGCTCGAAGTATCGCAGGCCACGTTGAAGAATTTCGGCGAAACCCTGCGTATCTTCGAATTGCGCTACCGGGACGGCCTCGTCTCCGAAACGGAGCTTTCGCAGGTGCGCTCGCAATACAAGCTCGCGGAGTCTACGATTCCGGCCGTCGAGCAGCAGATTGCCGTCGTGGAGAACGGCATCTCCATCCTGCTCGGGCATAATCCTGGACCGATACCACGCGGCAAGTCGATCAGCGAGCTCGCGATTCCCGCCATACCGGCCGGCCTGCCTTCTACATTACTGGAGCGGCGCCCCGATATTCTGCAGGCCGAACAGAACCTGATTGCCGCGAACGCGAATGTGGGCGCCACGCGCGCGCTCTACTATCCCACCATTTCGTTGACCGGCGCGCTGGGCTCGGTCAGCACAGCGTTCGGGGACTTCCTCTCCGCGTCGGCTGCACTCTGGTCCATCGCGGCGGGTGTGACGGGGCCGATCTTCACGTCGGGTGCGATTGCCGGCCAGGTACAGTCGGCCGAGGCCCAGAAGAGCCAGGCAGAACTGATTTATCGGCAAACCATACTGGGCGCGTTCAACGATACCAACAACGCGCTGGTCGGCTCCCAGAATACCGCCGAGCAGGTCGCCAGTCAGCAGGGACGTGTCGACGCGTTGCGTGAATATGCGAGGCTATCCAACCTCAAGTTCGAAGACGGGCTGATCGGCTATTTCGAAGTGCTGGTCTCCGAAAACGATCTGTTTTCGGCGGAACTCTCCCTCGCGAGCTTCCAGGCCGCGCGCTTCAACCAGGTGATCAGCGTGTATCAGGCGATGGGCGGGGGCTGGGTGGATATCGCCGATTCGCTTACGCCAGTGGCGCTGAGCCAAAATCGAAAAGACAATGCCAATGCGGTGCAGGGAAGGTGACGTTTCATGCCTTGCCTGTTTTCGATCGCATACCGCTTTTATGTGGACTGCGTGGAAATGGGCTTGGAAAGTGGGTAAAACACTCTAGACTTTATATCGTGCCAGACGCGGCGAGGCCAGAACTGGATTACTCGTTGAACCGGCATACCGTATGTGCGATTCACGCTCGAATGTATCGTGAGATTTTCGTCGTCGGAGTGTCTATTCAATGGTGGAACCTGGCCTGACAAACTACGCTGACCCGCGAACCTGAGAGGAGACTCGATGAGACACACCGGCCGCTTTTCCCGATAACTCGATTGGTGCCTACGGATGCAATTGGCGGTGGACCGCTAAACGACATAACTTCCATGGAGCATGTGATGGCAATCAAACCACATTGGCGAACGCTGTTATCTCTGGGTTTGCTGTCTCTGGCAATGATGGGCAATGTCGCACGTGCCCAAAGCGTTCCCATTGTCACGGGGCAGCAGTGGATGGAATCGTCGGATGAGCAGAAGAAAGCTTATCTCGTGGGCATTGCCAATATGCTCGAAATCGAGCGCGCCTACGCCGGCAATGGCGCGAACAGCAACGATATTCCGCAGCGTTTTGCTAGAGGATTGAAGGGGCAGACGCTCGACGGCGTGCGCCAGGGGCTGGACAGCTACTATGCCGCCAATCCTGCGATGATCCAGCACCCGGTGATCGAGACCCTCTGGTTTCAAATGGTCTTGCCCGGTCTGAATAAATAGTGAGGAAGGCGATCATGAAACGATATGCATGGATCGTGAGCGTCGGCGCGCTGGTTGCCGTCATCGGCTGCACGGATATGACCCCGCGACAGCAGGGAACGATGAGCGGCGCGGCGATCGGCGCGGCAGGCGGAGCGGGCATCGCGGCGATCGCGGGCGGCGACGCGTGGACCGGTGCGATCATCGGCGGCGTGGCGGGCGGCGTGGCGGGCAATATGCGCGCGGGCCATCAGTAAGCCTGCCTCCCGGATGACATGCGCGTGATGGCGCAAGCTGCCGGGCGCGCACATCTCCGCACGGCTAACGCCATGCGGAGATGCTCAATTCGTAGATCGCGACGAGGGCGCCGCCCACTACCACAAGAAATACGCACCACTCGGGCGCCGAAAAGAACGCCTTGCCACGCTCGCGCTGCGCGAGCATATACAGCAAACTGCCCGGCCCATAGAGCAACGCGGACATGACGAGCAACTGCGTCCCGCACGCGTATAGCAGAAACACTGTGTAGATCGTGGCGATGATCGCGATGGCGTAACTCTGGAAACGTTTGCGCGAGCTGATTGCGGAAGGCGACAGGGCGTGGATTGCCTTGACACCGAATGCGGCCACGAACAGGTAGGGGATCAGCGCCATGGCGCTCGTGAGGCGCAACATGAGCGAGAACGCATCGGTGGACCAGTACGTGCTGATGACGAAGGTCTGGACCACGCTGCTCGTGAGCCAGATCGCGGCGGTGGGAAGCTGCCGCGCGTTGCGGCGCGCAAAGATGCCTGGCATTGCTTGCGCGCGCGCGCTCGAATACAACACCTCTGCACAGATCAGCGACCACGCGAGATAGGCGCCGAGCACGGACACGATCAGCGCGCCGCCAATGAACGCCGTACCGGGCGCGCCGAGAACGGCGCCCAGCACCGAAGCCATCGAGGGTTGCCGCATCACGGCGATGTCCGGCCGCAAGAGCAGCGCATAGGGCAGCAGGGTCACGAGCACGAGCAGCAGAAGCACGAACGCGAAGCCGAGAATCGTTGCGGCGCCCACGTCCGAGCGCTTCTTCGCGTAACGTGAATACACGCTCGCGCCTTCAATGCCGAGAAAGACGAAAACCGTGACGAGCATGGTTCCCTTGACCTGAGGAACCAGCCCGCGAGCGTTGTCCGCGAGGTTGATCGTGAAGGGCTCCGAACTGGCATGGACGCTCAGAATGCCGATGAAGACGAAGATGGGGAGGATCTTGACGACGGTGAGAATCGCATTGATGAGGGTGGCCTGCTGGATGCCTCGCAGGAGCATCCAGTGAAACGCCCAGATGCCGACTGACGAAACCGCAATCGCGATTGGCGTATTGCCGTTTCCAAATGCGGGGATGAATGCGCCGAGCGTGGATTTGATCAGTACCCGATACGAAACGTTGCCGAAGCAACCCGCCATCCAGTAGCCGAACGCGGAGAGAAACCCTGCGTAGCCGCCGAAGCCGTCGCGGGCGTAGGCGAAGATTCCGGAGTCCAGGTCGGGCCGGATTTCCGCGAGAAACTGGAAGACTCGCGCCAGCATGAACATGCCGCCGCCCGCAATGCACCATGAGATGACGGCGGCAGTCGGGCCCGCTTCGAGAGCGAAATTGCGTGGAAGCGAATAGATGCCCGCGCCGACCATCGACCCGACGACCATGGCGGTGAGAACGGGCAGTGACAACTTCTGGTCATCCGTCGAGTTCATGTGCGTACCTTTTTTCATATTCGACGTATCGCAATGCGCGCGCGGGAAACCACGGACCGAAGATGCGTGTCACATTGAGACCCATGATCCCTTTTCGCATGGATCGAAGGTTGAATGCCTTGTGTGTCAATCGTATTCCATAATCTTCTCAGCTGTCCGGATGATGGATCGGGTGGCAGGCCATCGTCGGCTACGTGCTGAACGTCCGCTCGTCAACGAACGCGAAGGTCGTTAGCAAACAGGCTGTACGAGTTGGCAGCGCTCGTGGATGGCGGGGGAGATTCTCGATAATTAATCAGGATGACGAATAAAAAATGACGGGCGATGCCGCGCTCGTGAGTCGCCGTCCTTTGCCGCATGCCTTCGCTAGGCGCGGGGCGCTAGA
>NZ_DATJWR010000119.1:0-4594 GCF_035501035.1 Paraburkholderia sp. | reverse complement strand
TTTTACAATGCACGCCGGTTACACTCGACACTCGACTACGTCAGCCCCATGAATTTCGAGAAGAACTGGTTCGCGGCTCAGCAAGGCGAAGCCGCATAATTCCCCCAGCTATGGGATTCGTCAAACGGGGGCAAGGTCAGTGCGTGGTGTTCAAAGGGCGCGACGGTGCAGGCAAGGGCGGCACGATCAAGGCGATTACCGAACGCGTCAGTCCGCGAATTTTCCGGGTCATCGCACTGCCGGCGCCGACCGATCGGGAAAAAACCCAGATGTACATTCAGCGCTATCTGCCGCATCTGCCGGCGGCGGGCGAGATTGTGCTGTTTGACCGCAGCTGGTACAACCGGGCGGGCGTCGAACGTGTGATGGGCTTTTGCACCATCGAACAGGCGCAGGAGTTTCTGCGGGCCGTGCCACTTGTCGAACGCGCGATCATCCAGTCCGGCGTCCTGCTGATCAAATACTGGCTCGAGGTGAGTCCAGAAGAACAGACGCGGCGCCTCGAATCGCGGATCCATGACGAGCGGAAGATCTGGAAACTCTCGCCGATGGACATCGAATCCTATCGCCGCTGGTATGACTACTCGCGCGCCAGTGACGAGATGTTTGAGTTGACGGATACGGACTTCGCACCGTGGCATGTCGTGAGGTCGGACAACAAGAAGCGCGCCAGCCTGAACCCCCTGATCAGTCATCTGCTCGGTGCGATTCCTTATGACAAGGTCGGGCGCGAAAAGATCTCGCTGCCGGCGCGACAGAAAGCGAAAGACTATGAGGAACCCGACTATCCCTTCAAGTTCGTGCCCGAGAAGTTCTGAGTGACGTTGCGCGTTTTGCAGCCGTAACGTGCGCCGTCTTGCGCTTTCCCCAAGCGTGGGCATCATACCTTGTGCAGGCGCGACCGTCCCATGCGACGGTCGTAGCTCCGCGATATGCGTTGAAGCAAGGTCGGATCGCGTGCCTCGCTGGACCGCTGGTTTCTCGAACACAAGGCGCTCCTGTTCTATCTACCGCCCTACAGTCCTGAACCCAATTTGATTGAGATCGTGTGGAAGCACATGAAATACCACTGGCGTCGTTTCGTCACGTGGACAAAGGAAACCATCGACGCCGAACTCGCCGCGCTTCTATCCGGCTATGGGACCAAATTTCGAGTCAATTTCTCGTAATCTTACGCGTCGCTTACAGAAAGATGGCGGCGGCATGAGTTCGGTCGAAGAACACCCGTCGATGGAGCGTGCGCCCGTTGGGGCCAAGCCCGGCTGTACTCTCGGGCAGGAAGTGAAAGTCGTGGCCGACGTCGTCGCATTCAATACAAAGGCCCAAGCCGTCACGTTACGTAAAAGGCTCCGCGGGCTACACAGAGGACCTGAAGGCGGAGGATCCCGCGCAACTTGCGAACATCAAGAAGGGTAATCAGGTGGAGGCCGTGTACACCGAAGTCCTCGCCATTTCCGTCGAGCCCGCTGCCCAGAAGTAGGTGCGTCGCCGGGTGCGTCCGCGTGCCGGCTGATTGACGATCCGGCCTGCGTCGACTTCCCACGCACGCCGTCCGTTGCACGCGTCGACGGAAGCGCTTCGGGCAATGGCGCCGCAGCGCATGGGCAGAACGCGCCATGCGGGGCCTGTTCCCGCGCCGGGACGTCGTCCGCGCAGCGTCTCCCCCGCACCCGCCATGACGGCTCAGGAAATCTGGCAAACCTAGGGCAAGCCCGGTTTTACGTTTACAGATTGAGCCGGGTGACTTTGGTGCCGTTGACTGAAACGTCTGCCATCAGACCGGTATTGGTCAGCACGAGGGCCACGACCTGCGAGGAGGCAGATGTCGTGTCGATGGTGCCATTCGCACCCACTTTCACGAGCGAAACCGCCGCGTCGCTGCCCGCCGACCAGCCAGCCGCGTTGCGGAACTTGTCGAGCGAGTCCTGCGTCATGAACATGAAGATCACTGCCGTCGACTGGGCACCAGCCTGGAATCCAAATGAAGCGGCCGCCGTGCTGTAGTAGCCAAGCGTCGTGCCACCCACACGCAATGCGCCTTCGCCATACTCCGCGCCAGCGATGAAGGCCGCCTTCTTCACGTCTGGGAACACCAGGATACCCCGGGCTTTCGATGCTAGTTCGCGTGACCCATTTACCGTCGCGAAAAGCCGGGTCAACGTGCCATCAACACTGGCGTCGATTGCCTGGCGCTTCGAGACGTCGGTTTCCGGGCTCTTGCCGCTGCCTGGCGTCATGGTGCAGCCCGCGAGCGTCAGACCCGCTGCGGCACTGGCAGCCGCTGCCTTTAGCACAAAATGCCGTCTGTTCACTATCGACCTCCATCGTTTTTCCGAGGAGAATTCCCGGTGGGTGAGTCAGGCTCTGCCTTGCAATGATGTCATCGTGACAGACCAGGGAGAATCGAACTTTAGTCCTATAGTGTTTACGCCGACCGAAAATTGAGCAGGGTCATCAGCCTATCCTGCCTGCTTTTTTGGGCGGTTTGGGGACTGGACTTTAGAAAAAATCTGCAGTCAGTTCAGTTTTGCCAGCGGATAGAAGTTGGTGGGACGTTGGATCTCACGGGCGCAACAATCGGCTTCCAACCACTGACGTACCTTTTGATTGCCTTGTTACCGCGAGGCGGAAGGATAGGGATCAACGAGTGGTGCCCCAGTTTCCAAACACCTTGACAACTTCCAGCTCATAGAAGCCACCAGCCGACCCGCAGGCGCGAACGCCAGATGTACGGATTTCGCGATACGCATCGCACGCAGGCGTTTCTCTCATGCTTCGGCGTGATCCGCCAGCACTTCGCGTTGCCCCGACATCAAATGAACGCGGCATGTCATCGCGCCGTACTCCAAGACCGCTTCGCAACATGACATTCCTGGACTGTCATCGACGCAGCAGGGAAAGTTATCTGATAAGGATAACTACGCTTGATCCACATAGGTAGCCTGCGCCCGCCAACTTGACAGAGCCGTTCCATTCCAGATCGCATGATCGAGAGCAGTGACATTATTATGTATAACTAACGACGCCTCATTGCGGCGGAGCGTTTGGCTCGGTCGACTCGGGACTTGCCGGCAGGGCCTTGTTGCTGCCTTCTCCCGGCCCCGAAACGGGGGCTGACGGAGTTGCCGCCGGCTTGGTCGGCGCTAGCGAAGTGCTGCCCAAGAATCCAGCTGACGCAAGAAAGATTGCGGCCAATAACACGAATGCCATGGAGTTTGCCTCGTCGGTGTTAGTCAGCGCGCTGGCAGCCAGGTGAGCGTACGGGTGACATCCCTCGTCATGTAGGCTTGCCTGTGCAGTGGCAACTGCCAGCAATTGTCCGGTGCGACTAACATACCTCTGCGCCTTGCTCTTCAATTGACGCTTGTCAAATTGTCGGTCGATACGACACCTCGCGACAAAAACGATCCCGATCGGATTGCGACTCGCTCTATGTTGCCGTGTGTAACATAAGTGCGATTGGTTGCCGTGCGATTGCCGCGCTTGAGCGGTCGCCCGGGAAGGCGCCCGGTGAGTGCGAACAGTCGGTCGCTAGCCGAAAAGGAGATGTCACAGAATGCGTTAAGTAGGCCATTAACAAGCGGCCGTGAAGCACGCTCATCACACCCGCGAGGACCCGATGTCATTAAAATAAAGGCTTACACGGGCGTTCGTTCAGCGCGAAGAGATGGTTCGCAATGCAAACAGATGAAGGTCACATCGCACGTTGCGCAAAACACTTCGGGGCGGCGTTCGGCAGTGCCCGATACGATTGCCTCGAGCGTGGGCTACGCTATTTCGCAGCAAAAGCGCAAGTTGATCGAACAAGGCTTCGGCTGGGCCAAGACCGCGGGCCGCATGCGCCAGGTTATGGTGCGTGGCTTGAAGAGGCTTTGTCAAGTTGGCTGAAGATGGTGTGTGCCATCTGGGCAAGCTAAGGTATCCTTATTGGACAATTCCGAGGCTGCTCACGCCGGCCCAGCACTGCCAGGCAAGCAGGCGTGCCTGAAGTTCTGCGCGATGGCAGGCAGCCTTCATCTGGTGCCTCGGCAAGGCGAAGTGCTGACGGATAGGACCGAAGCGAGAGAGAAACGCCTGAGTACGCTGGGGATCGCGAAAGCCTTGCATCTGGCGCTCGCGCCGGCGCGTGGGTTGGTGGCTGTTTTCCGCGCGGCTATTGACCCGGGCCGACGCTTTCACGAATACATGTTTCACGCCGGCCAGTTCGGGCACCTCCGCCTTTGCCGCCGGATAGCTACGCAGTTGATCGGTGACAATCTTTCGGGGCACCGGGTGTGAGCGCAATACCTTCCTGAAGAAGCGTTTGGCCGCAGCCTTGTCGCGCCGCTTTTGCAACAGCACGTCCATTTCGGTGCCGTGTTCGTCCACCGCGCGCCACAGCACGTACGGCTCGCCGCGCAGCTTCACGAACACTTCATCGAGGTGCCAGGACGAACCCACCTTGCCACGCACGGCCTTCGCGCAACGCGCAAACTGCGCACCAAACCGCTCGCACCAGTTGCGCACCGATTCGTACGTGACACTCACGCCGCGCTCGAGTAGTAATTCCTCGATGTCCCGCAGGCTCAGGTTGAAGCGGTGGTACCACCGTACT
>NZ_DATJWR010000118.1:0-18633 GCF_035501035.1 Paraburkholderia sp. | reverse complement strand
CACTGCGAGCTGCACTACGAAGGCTCGTGCGCCATCGACGAGAACCTGCTCGAAGCCGCAAACATCGTCGAGAACGAGCGCATCGACATCTGGAACATCAACAATGGCGAGCGCTTCACGACCTACGCGATCAAGGGCGAGCGCGGCAGCGGCATGATCTCGCTGAACGGCTCGGCCGCGCGGCGCGCGCAACTGGGCGACCTCGTGATCATCGCGGCCTTCGCGAACGTGGAAGAGGAAGAGCTCAAGGCCGGCTGGAAGCCGAACCTCGTGTTCGTCGACGAGAACAACCGCATCAAGGGCAGCCGCGACCACGTGCCCACGCAAAGCTGGAGCTGACGCGCGAGGCTGGTGCCGGGCCGCATTCGGGCCGGTATTGGCCTACTTGCCGCTCATTTGCCATTCACCCAGCCGAGAATCGACTGCCACTGATCGAGGTCCTTCTCGACGCGGCTCTTCGCCACATCCCAGAGCGTGAGGCCATGCGCGGCGAGCTGGACGTAGTTCTGCGTGTCGCGCAGATAGCCCAGCACCGGCAGCTCGAGCCCTTCGACGAAGCGCTGCAGCTGCTCGGCCGAGCGCGTGCGCGCGTCCACGCGCATGCCCACCACGCCCACCTGGATCGCACCCTTGCGCACGGCCTTCTCCTTCGCGAGGCGGTTCAGGAAGTCTTGAGTGGCGAGGATGTCGAACATCGAGGGCTGCAGCGGCACAATCACCTTGTCCGCGAGCTCGACGATCGCGCCGAGCCGGTTGCCGTGCAGGCCCGCGGGCGTGTCGATGACGGCGTGCTCGAGTCCCTTGGGCGGCTTCGCCGGATTCTCCAGATCGACCTGCCAGCTCTCGATGGCCGGCAGCGTCGCCGGCCGCAGATCGAGCCACGCGTGCGAGGACTGCTGCCGGTCGAGGTCCGCGAGCGCCACCCACTCGCCCTGCGCGGCGAAATAGCCGGCCAGATTGGTGGACAGCGTGCTCTTGCCCACGCCGCCCTTGGGATTCGCCACCACGATTACCGTCATGAATGCTCCCGTCAGGATGGCTGGCTCATGGCCAGCCGGTTTGCCGTGCTTCTTCGTCAATGCGCTGCCTGCTTCCCTGCGAGGCCGCCTGGCGGGGCGCCTGCTGGACGCGAGGCTGGCGCCCTGAAACATCCGTCCGATAATATCGGCAAATTGCGCGCCGCCGAAGTCCCCCGCGTGCGCCCACCCGCATTGTTCCCATCAAATAAGGAGACTGAACGACGATGAGCACGCTACGCCAGGACATCACAATCGAAACCCTGCTCGAGCGCCAGCGAGGCCGCCTGCCGGACTTGCTGGGCTTGCGCCCGGTTGACCTCGAACAAGGCCGGCTGCGGGCCGAACTCGACGTGCGCAGCAACCTGCTCGCCCCCAACGGTTTCCTGCACGCGGCCACGGTGATCGGTCTCGCCGACACCGCCTGCGGCTACGCCTGCCTCGCCCACCTGCCGCCCAACGCGAAAAACTTCACGACCATCGAGCTCAAGAGCAACTTCCTCGGCACCGCGCGCGAAGGCACGATCTCGGCGGTGGCGACGGGCGTGCACCTCGGGCGCAGCACGCAGGTTTGGGACGCCACGGTAAGCGGCCCGGACGGCAAGACCATCGCGCTCTTCCGCTGCACGCAGATGGTCCTGTACTGAGCCTGCCGCACAGCCCGGCATCGAGTGGCGCTTTCAGCCGATCGCGCCGAACACCTTCTCCAGATCGAGGCTCGCCGCGAGCGTATCCGCGAGCCGCTCCAGCGATGCCTCGCGCAGCGCCGGGTAGTCCACCATGTGCGCCGCCGCGAGCCCGGCCCAGCGCAGGAGCGCGGCGCACGCCTCGGGCGTGTCGAAGAGGCCGTGCACGTAGGTCGCGAGAATCTGGCCGTCGGCCGAGCATGCGCCGTCCGGGCCCGCCGCACGAGACGCTGCACCTTCGCCCGCCGCGAGCCGCAGCGCGGGCGTATCGAGCGCGCGCCCACGCGTGACGCCCATGTGAATCTCGTAGCCCGCCACCCGCGCCGCAGCCGCGCCTTCCAGCGCGAGCTCGCCTGTCACGTTTTTCAGCGTTTTCTCGCGCGTGAGTTCGGTGTCGTAGTCGAGCCAGCCGAAGCCTTCGACGGCGCCGGGCTCCCCCTCCACGCCATGCGGATCGGCGATCGTGCGCCCGAGCATCTGCATGCCCCCGCAAATGCCGATCACGCGCCCGCGGTAGCGCAGATGCCGCGCGAGCGCCGTCTCCCAGCCCTGCGCGCGCAGCCAGGCAAGGTCGTCGCGCACGTTCTTCGAGCCCGGCAGGATCACGAGGTCGGCGGCGGGCGGCGCCTCGCCCGTGCGCACGTAGCGGAAATCGACCTGCGGATGGGCGCGCAGCGCGTCGAAGTCGGTGTGGTTGCTGATGTGCGGCAGCGCTGGCACGGCCACGCGCAGGATCTCGCCGCCAGCCTGCGCAGCGCTGTGTGCGGCGCCCGGCAGCATGTCCTCGGCGTCGAGCGTGAGGCCGTGCAGATACGGCACGACGCCCAGCACGGGCTTGCCCGTTTGCGCCTCCAGCCAGTCGAGGCCGGGCTCGAGCAGCGAAGGATCGCCGCGAAAGCGGTTGATGACGAAGCCCTTGATGCGCGCGCGCTCGCTCTGCGAAAGGCAGGCGAGCGTGCCGATCAGGTGCGCGAACACGCCGCCGCGGTCGATGTCGGCGACCAGCACCACGGGGCAGTCGACCGCCTCCGCGAAACCCATGTTGGCGATGTCGTTGGCGCGCAGGTTGACTTCGGCCGGGCTGCCCGCGCCTTCCACGAACAGTGTGTCGTAGCGCGCGCGCAGTCGCCCATACGACTCGAGCACGGCTTCGCGCGCAAGCGGCTTGTAGTCCTGGTACGCGCGCGCGTTGAGGTTCATGCGCGCCTTGCCGTGGATGATCACCTGCGAGCCGAGGTCGCTGTTGGGCTTGAGCAGCACCGGATTGAGGTCGGTGTGCGCTTCGATGCCGGCCGCGATCGCCTGCAGCGCCTGGGCGCGGCCGATCTCGCCGCCATCCACGGTCACGGCGCTGTTCAGCGCCATGTTCTGCGGCTTGAACGGCGCCACGCGCGCGCCCGCGCGACGCGCGAGACGGCACAGGCCGGCCACGAGCGTGCTCTTGCCGGCGTCGGAAGTCGTGCCCTGAATCATCAGCGTGCCTGATGGTACGGCGGGTAAGGTGGGCACGGTGGGTAGCGTTACGGTCATGAAGCGGTGGCGGGTGGCGCATGGGCGGCTAAGGCGAACGCGCATTATCCCATCGCGCGCCGTGGCGGCGCACGAGCCACCCGGAAGTATCGACCGAATAGGCACACAGGCGGGAAACAGCCGGGGAACAGGCGAGGAACAGCGAGGGACAAGCCGTTACAATCACGCGATGCATTCGCGCGATCTCACCTTCATCGTCGGCGGCGCGCGCTCGGGCAAGAGCGCGCATGCCGAACGTCTCGCCGCCGAGAGCGGCCTGCCAGTCACCTATCTCGCCACCGCGCGCCTCACGGGCGACGCCGAATTCACCGATCGCATCGCGCACCATCGCGCGCGCCGGCCCGCGCATTGGGGTCTGGTCGAAGCGCCGCTGGACCTCGCGGGCGCCCTCGATGCGACCGCCGCGCCTGGCCGCTGCGTGCTGATCGACTGCCTCACGCTGTGGCTCGCGAACCTGCTGTGCCCGCCCGACGCCCACGACGCACCGCTGCCCGACTGGCGCGCGCGCCTCGACGCCTTCGCCGCCGCCTGCGAGCGCGCCCAAGGCACGGTGCTCGTGGTGAGCAACGAGATCGGCATGGGCGTCGTGCCGCTCGGCGCAGCCACGCGCCTTTACGTCGACGAACTCGGCCGCCTGAACCAGCGCATCGCGGCGCTCGCGGACCGCGCCACGCTCGTCGCCGCCGGACTGCCGCTGGTCCTCAAGGCGCCGCCGCAAACCTCATGATGCTCACGCTGCCCGTTACCGCCGCGCTCGCCGTGGCCGGCGTCGCCGTGGATCGCTGGCTCGGCGAGCCGCGCCGCGCGCACCCGCTCGTTGCCTTCGGCCGGCTCGCGAGCCTCATCGAGGCGCGTCTGAACACGGGCCGCCGCGGCCGCCCGCTCGGCCTCCTCGCGTGGCTCGCCGCCGTCGCGCCGCCCGTCGTCGTCGCCATGCTGCTGTGCGCGCTGCTGCCCTGGCCGCTAGCGTGGGCGCTGCACGTCGCGCTGTTGTGGTTCGCGCTCGGCGCCCGCAGCCTCGCCGAGCACATCGCGCCGATCGGCGCGGCGCTCGCGCAGCGCGACCTCGCGGCCGCGCGCGAGCTGACCGGCCGCATCGTCTCTCGCGACACGGCCCATGCCGACGCCACCGCGCTCTCGCGCGCGGCCGTCGAATCGGCGCTGGAGAACGGCAACGACGCGATCTTCGGCGCGCTGTTCTGGTTCGCGATCGCGGGCGGACCCGGCGCGCTCGCGTTCCGCCTTGCCAACACGCTCGACGCGATGTGGGGCTATCGCACGCCGCGCTTCCTGCGCTTTGGCTGGGCAGCCGCACGCATCGACGACGTGCTCAACTGGATTCCCGCGCGCCTCACGGCCGCGAGCTACGCGCTGCTCGGCGACACGCGCACGGCGCTGCGCTGCTGGCGCGAGCAGGCGCATCGCTGGGAAAGCCCGAACGCGGGCCCGGTGATGGCCGCAGGCGCCGGCAGCCTGAACGTGCTGCTGGGCGGCGCGGCCGTCTATCACGGCACGCTCGAAGAGCGCCCCGCGCTCGGCGCGGGCTCGCCGCCGAGCGCGCAGGACGTGCATGCCGCGCTGCGGCTCGTCGAGCGCACCACCATCCTGTGGCTCGCGGCGCTGCTCGCGCTTGCCTTCTTTAGCGTGGCGACCCATGTTTGAAAAACCCACCGCCACCCCTGCCCTCGTCGCGCACGGCGGGAATCTGCACGAAGCTGCGCAGCGCTACGGCATGGCCTGGGAGACGTGGATCGACCTATCGACCGGCATCAATCCGCACGGCTATCCCGTGCCGCCGGTGCCGGCCACGGCATGGCGGCGCCTGCCCGACGACGGCGACGGCTTCGCCGCCTGCGCGGCACGCTACTACGGCGCACCCGACGCTCAGCACGTGCTGCCGGTAGCGGGCAGCCAGGCCGCGATCCGCGCACTGCCCGCGCTACTGCCGCGCACGCGCGTGGCCATCGCGCCGCTCACTTACGGCGAATACGCTCCGGCGTTCGCGCAGGCGGGCCACGAGATCGCGCCGCTCGACGTCACGCACGATGCGTTGCCGGACGCGATCGTGCACGCCGTCGTCGTGAATCCGAACAACCCGACGGCCACGCATCTCGATGCGACCCGCCTGCTGCGCTGGCACGCGCAGCTCGCAGCGCGCGGCGGCACGTTGATCGTCGACGAAGCCTTCGCCGATGCGTTCGATGCACCACAAGCCAATACGCTTGCGCGCGCAACCGATCGGCAGGGTCTCGTCGTGTTGCGCTCGCCGGGCAAGTTCTTCGGGCTCGCTGGCGCGCGCTGTGGTTTTGCGCTGGCTCAGCCCGCGCTGCTCGGCGCACTGCGCGCACGGCTCGGCGCATGGACCGTGAGCGGCCCCGCGCGCCACGCGGTCATCCACGCATTCGAAGACAGCGCGTGGCAACGCACGATGCGCGTGCGCCTCGCGGCCGAAAGCGCGCGCCTCGTCGCGCTGTTGCGCGCGCATGGCTTCGCGCCGCACGCCACGCCGCTCTTCGCCTGGGTCACGGATCCGCGCGCGCCGGCCTTGCAGGACGCGCTCGCGCGCCACGCCGTGTGGACGCGCCGCTTCGACGCGCCCGCCAGCCTGCGCTTCGGCCTGCCCGCCTCCGAAGACGAATGGCGGCGCTTCGAGCACGCGCTCGCGCAGGCCATGCGGGCGATCGGCTGATGCGCACCGGCGGCCTCGCACTCGCCATCGCGTTCGCCTTCACAAGCGGCCTTTGCGCGTTCGCACCGCGCGCCGCCGAAGCAGCCGTCACCGCAACCGACGACGCCGGCAACACGGTCACCCTCCCCGCAAGCGCACACCGCGTGATCAGCCTCGCGCCGCACGTGACCGAGCTGCTCTACGCAGCGGGCGGCGGCGCGAAGATCGTCGGCGCGGTGGCCTACAGCGACTACCCGCCACAGGCGCAGCAGGTGCCGCGCGTGGGCGACAATCGCGCGCTCGATCTCGAACGCATCGTCGCGCTCAAGCCCGACCTGATCGTGGTCTGGCGTCACGGCAATGCGCAGCAGCAACTCGACCGCCTGCGCGCGCTGCATATTCCACTCTTCTTCAGCGAACCGCACAAGCTCGACGATGTCGCGACCTCGCTCACGCGGCTCGGCGTGCTGCTCGGCACGCAGCCCGCGGCACAGGCCGCCGCCGGTGCCTACCGGCGCGACATCGCGCAACTGCGCGCGCGCTACGCCCAGCGCGCGCCCGTGAGCGTCTTCTACGAAGTCTGGGAGGCGCCGCTGATGACCATCAACGGCTCGCACATGATCAGCGACGTGATCGCGCTGTGCGGCGGCCGAAATGTGTTCGCGGCGCTCGAGCCGCTCGTGCCGACGGTTTCGACGGAAGCCGTGCTGGCCGCGAACCCCGAAGCGATCGTCACCGCCTCGCAAGGCGCGACATCTCCGGACCAGCCGCTGCCGAGCCTCACGCGCTGGCATTCGTGGCCCACGCTCACGGCGGTTGCGCGCGGCAATCTCTTCGCCATCGACGGCGATCTGCTCACGCGTCCCACGCCGCGCCTCGCGCAAGGCGCGGCGCAACTGTGCAAGGATCTCGATCTCGCCCGCTCGCGCGACACCGACGCAAACGCGCACGCAAACGCCCACGCCACGCATTGATTCGGCATCCGAATCGATTGGTCAGGCGTTCCAGCGCGCGAGCAGCCATTGCGCGCTCGAAGCGTCGTAGCGCAGCCACACGATGGCGGCCATCTCCAGCGGCCAGCGCACGCAACGCGCAAGCGGCACGCCGAGCGCGCGCGCCGTGACGGCGCGGATGACGCCCGCATGCGTGACGGCCCAGACGGTCGCCTTCTCGAGCGCGTCGAGCGTTTCGAACCACGTGCTCACGCGCGCATCGAACTGCGCCACGCTCTCGCCGCCGTGCTCGCGCGCGTGCTCGAAATCGGCGGCCCACGCGTCGATCTGCGCGCGCTCGATCGCGTCCCAGCGCTGCCGCTCCCACGCGCCGAAATCCATTTCCGCGAGGCGTGCGTCCGCCGCCGGCGTCTTGCCGTGCGCAAGCGCGAGCGCCGCCGCGACGCTCGCGCAACGCGTGAGCGGGCTCGTCGCGATGCGATGCGGCGCGCGCACGCCGAGCGCCGCGAGCCGCGCCGCGAGCGACGCCGACTCCGGCGCGGGGTCGCCGGCGAGCGGCACGTCGCTCGCGCCATAGCAGACGCCCGCCTCCACGGCCACGGCGGGATGGCGGATCAGCACGAGATCCATGCGAGCCCCACGAGATAGATCGCGATCTCGAACACCTGCTGCGCGAAGCCGAGACAGTCGCCGGTATAACCGCCGATACGGCGCACGAAATAGCGCCCCAGCACGAAGCGCAGCACCGCGAGCACAGCGAGCGTCGCCACGCCCGCTCGCCAGTCGGGACCGGCGGACCATGTAGACCACGTGGACGACATCGGCCAGAAGAGCCAAGGGATGCCGAACACGCACGCGCAAAGCCAAGCGCGCACGCTCATGCGCTGCGCGACGGGCTTGGCCTTGCCCTCGGGCCGCACGTAATCGAGCGAGACGAGATAGCTGATCGCACATGCGCGGCTCGCGGCGTGGCCGGCGATCATCAGCATCGCGGCGCGCGCGGGGGGCAGCGCCGCGAGCGTCTGCCACTTGAGCGCGAGCGCCACCACGAGGCCGATCGCACCGAACGCGCCGATGCGCGAGTCGTGCATGATCCGCAGCACGTCATCGCGCGTGTACGCACCGCCGAATGCGTCGCAGCAGTCCGCGAGACCATCCTCGTGGAAAGCGCCGGTGGCGACGAGCGTGACGGCCATCGAAAGCAGCACCGCGACGCCGGCCGGAAACACGCGCAGCGCGGCGAGATAGACGAGCGCCGCGAGCGCGCCGATCAACACGCCGACGAGCGGAAAGTAGCGCGCCGCCGCGTTCAGCCACGCGGGCTCGAAACCGACCCAGCGCGGCACCGGCACGCGCGTGAAATAGCCGAGCGCCGTGAAGAAGTAACGCAGCTCCGCGAGCGGATTCACTTTGCTGCTCTCACGCGCCACGACCGTCGCGATCGCTGCGCTCATCCACGCCCGCCTGCTCGAAGCTCGCCATCTCGTTGAGGAACGCCACGGCCGCGCGCAGGAGCGGCACCGCGAGCGCCGCGCCCGTGCCCTCGCCGAGCCGCAGATCGAGCGCCAGCAGCTCGCGCGCGCCGAAGTGATCGAGCATGCGACGATGCCCCGCCTCATTCGATGCGTGTGCAAACACGCAGTAGTCGCGCACTTGCGGCGCGAGCGAATCGGCGACCAGCAGCGCAGCGGTCGCGATGAAGCCATCGACGAGGATCGCCATGCGCGAGCGCGCCGCTTCGAGGTACGCGCCCGCCATCATCGCGATCTCGAAGCCACCGAACGCGGCGAGCACGTCGAGCGGCTCGCGCGCGTCGGCGTGATGCGCGAGCGCGGCCGCGAGCACGTTGCGCTTCTTCGCAAGGCCCGCGTTGTCGAGGCCCGTGCCACGGCCAACACATTCGTCGATCGGCACGCCGCACAGCCGGCTCATCAGGCAAGCGGCCGCCGAGGTGTTCGCAATGCCCATTTCGCCGAAGCCGATCACGTTCGTGCCGAGCGCCGCGTGATGGCGCACGCGCGCCGCACCGGCCGCGAGTGCGGCTTGGGCCTCCTCGCGCGTCATGGCGCGCTCGCGCGCGAAGTTGCGCGTGCCGCGCGCAACCGGCACGTCGACGAGCGCGGACGATGGCGGCAGCGGCGTCGCCACGCCCGCATTGACGATCTCGAGCGTGAGCCCCGCCACGCCGCTGAATGCGTTGATGGCCGCGCCGCCCGCCAGGAAGTTCGCGACCATCTGTGCGGTCACGGCCTGCGGATAGGGACTCACGCCTTCGGCCGCGATGCCGTGATCGCCCGCGAAGACGATCATCACCGGGCGCTCGACGCTCGGACGCGTGGTGCGCTGGATCATGCCGAGTTGACGCGCAAGCGCCTCGAGGCGGCCAAGGCTGCCGGGCGGTTTGGTCTTCGTGTCGATGAGGCGCTGCAGTTCGTCGCGCAACGAGAGGTCGAGCGGTTCGATTGCGAGCAGTTCAGTAAGCGATGACGTCATGGTGTGTTCGTATCTTGGTGAAAAAGGCGAAAGCGGTGCGCTAGCGCGCGCCGTTCGATCCCGGCAAATGCGATGTCGACGCGCTCGATGCGAGCGCGGGCACGAGCGCCTCGTGCGCGCCCTCGCGTATGAGCACGAGCGAATGGCCGAATGCGGCGCTCGCGCGCTCGGGGGTGAGCACTTCGCGCACGGGCCCCGCGTGAAAGCCGCCGTGGCCATCCAGCAGGAGCGCGTGCGTCGAGAAGCGCCGCGCGAGATTGAGATCGTGACAGGAAAACAGGATCGCTCGCGCTTCGCTGCGCACCCAGCGCGAGAGCGCTTCGAGGCAGGCAATCTGATGATGCAGATCCAGATGCGCGAGCGGCTCGTCGAGCAGCAGCAGCGGCGCGCCCTGGCACAGTGCGGCGGCGAGCGCGACGCGCTGGCGCTCGCCGCCCGAGAGCGAGAGCACGTCGCGTGCGGCGAGGGCTTCGAGACCGAGCGCGGCGAGCGCGGCGTGCGCGGCGGCGCGATCGGTGTCGCCTTCCCAGCCCCAACCGGAAAGATGCGGATAACGATTGAGCAGCACGGTGTCGAGCACGCTCGCGCTGAATGCGTCGCGCTGGTCCTGGGGCATCAGCGCGCGACGCTGCGCGAGGCGCACCGGCGGCCATTCGCCGAGCGCCACGCCCTCCACCTCCACGTGCCCCGCCGCGCTCTCGCGCAAGCCCGCAAGCGCGCCGATCAGCGTGGTCTTGCCCGCGCCATTCGCGCCCGCCACGCACCAGATCTCGCCGGCGGTGAACACCTGCGTGAGCGATTCGACGAGCGTGCGCGCGCCCGCGCGCAAGGTGAGCGCGCGGGCGGCGAGTAGCGGTGCGCTTGCGTCGCTCATCGCGTGCGCCTCGCTAGCAACATCCACAGGAACACAGGCACGCCCGCGAGCGCGGTCACGACACCCACGGGCAATTGCGCGGGCGCGGCAACGGTGCGCGCCACGAGGTCGGCGCCCATCACCGCCACGCCGCCCGCGAGCGCGGCGGCGGGCACGAGCATGCGCTGATCGTTGCCGAACGCGAGGCGCAGCATGTGGGGCACGACGAGCCCCACGAAGCCGATGGTGCCGCCCGTCGTCACCGCGGCCGCGGCAGCAATCGACGCGGCGAGATAGATACCCACGCGCAGGCGCAGCACCGGCACGCCGAGCGCCTGCGCGGCGGCGTCGCCGCGCAACAGCACGTTGAGCATCGGCGCGGCCGGCACGACGCCCGCCAGCACCACGGCGAGCGCCACCAGCGCGGGCCACGGCATGCCCGCGCCGTTCAGGTCGCCCGTGAGCCAGAACACCATGCCGCGCAAGCGCGTGTCGGGCGCGAGCGTGAGCAGCAGCGTGATCAATGCACCCCAGCCTGCCGCCGTCACCGCGCCGGTCAACAGAAGACGCGGCGAGCTGTCCTGCGGTTCACCGCGCCACAGTTCGCGGCGCGCGAGGCCAAGCACGAGCAGGATCGAAACGAACGCGCCCGCGCAGGCACTGGCCTGCACGCCCCACCAGGCCACGCCCGCGATCATCGCGACGAGCGCGAAGGCAGCGGCGCCGCCCGAAACGCCAAGCACGTACGGCTCCGCGAGCGGATTGCGCAGCAACACCTGCAGCAGCGCCCCGCCAAGCGCGAGCAAGGCACCGCATGCGAAGCCGGCCAGCGCGCGCGGCAGGCGCAGCGTGCTCACGATTTCCGTCGCCATGTCGGGCGCGCCATGTGCGCCTTGCCAGGGCGAGAGCGCCGAAAGCACTTGCGCGAGTGTCACGCTCACGCTGCCGCTCGCGAGCGACGCCGCGAAAACCACGAGCGCCGCCAACGCGAGCGCGGCCCAGATCAACGAGGCGCGGCGCGCGCTCATCGAGCGGCGCGGCAGCGCGCGCAACGAGGGCGCAGCGTGGGGTTCATCGCGACTCACGGAACGCATCAAAGGACTCGGCGGCAGGTTTGAAAAGAAATCACGAGGAATAACCGGGGGATTCGCTGCGAACGGCAAAGCTCATGTTGCTGAAGACGAAAGGTTTCGCCGCGCGCGGGGCAAAAGCCCGGAATTCGTGATGTTATAACGCGCGGACCGTTTATCGAGACGACGTCCTGCGCGCGCAGCCCGGGCAATTTGCGTTCCTGCCTGACCGCGCTGTGCATGGTCGCGTGCGATTCGAACACGATTCGGGTAAGAAGCGGGTAAGAAGCCGGGATGTTACGTCTGGAAACGACACAATTATCGGAATACGCCTTAATCCGCGCTAGAATGCCTGTCTTTAGAGGACGCAGCACATGCTCAACGAACTCGAAACACTCTCACAGAATATCGGGCGACTGATAGAAATTAATCAGCGCCATCATGAAGCACGCCTCGCACTTGAAGAGCAACTCGCGCAGCTGCGTGCGCAATGCGACGCCACGCGCGCCGAACTCGAACAGGTGCGCGAAGAGCGCAACGCCCTGCAAGCGGAGCGCGATGGACTCTCGGCCAAGATCGACGACGCGCAGGTGCGTCTGAACGCGATCCTCGAAAAGCTGCCGCGCGCACGCGCGAGCAACGAGCGCGAGAACCAGCTCGATCTGCTCGAACCGTCGCCGAGCAACGACGATGACAGCAACGCAGCCCGCCACGGAGAAAATGCATGACCACCAAGCAGATCGAAGCGACGATACTCGGGCAGACCTATCGCCTCGTCTGTTCGCCGGAAACGGAGCAGGCCCTGCTCGAAGCAGTGGCGCGCGTGGACGCCGAAATGTCGAAGATCCGCAATCACAGCAACGTGCGCGGCACCGATCGCATCGCGGTGATGGCGGCGCTCTCGCTCGCCTCGGAGCTGCTGCGCCTGCAAACGAGCGTGCGACATGGGGAAGCATTCCCAGCGGAAGAAATCCGTCGTACAATGCGCCAAATGAATGAGCAACTCGGCGCAGTGATCCAGCAGTACGCAGCGCAATAAACGCTGTAGCATCCATCATTCGTGTTGTTCATCGGTAGCGTCGGTTTGTTTCTAAACGCGCGTTTTTAGACACGGGTTTTCAAACACACGTTACCAACCAGTTTTATCAGCTTCCCTGCCTGGTTCGCCAAGGTCATATATTCCTTGAACCAATGCCATGTGCACGGTTGCGGAAATTTGTAGCACGGGCGTGCGCGTCACACAGTCTGATGTACCCGAAGTGCTGCTAACTGCGACCAATTCTGAACCCTCGGTTCAGGATGCCGGCCTAGCGGCTAAGGCGGGGACCTATTCGAACGGCATCGGACCTGTGTCCGATGCCGTTTTCCTTTGTGCGGCACGTATCGTCATGCATGCCCGCCCCTCTCCCCTTTCGACGTGACCTTCGACTCATGCGCTACTGGCTGATGAAGTCCGAACCCGACGAAGCCAGCATCGACGACCTCGCGAACGCACCGCAACGCACGCTGCCGTGGACCGGCGTGCGCAATTATCAGGCACGCAACTTCATGCGCGACACGATGCAACCTGGCGACGGCGTGCTGTTCTATCACTCGAGCTGCCCCGAACCCGGCATCGCGGGCATTGCGCAGGTCTCATCCACGGCCTACCCCGACCCCACGCAGTTCGATCCGAAGAGCCCCTACTACGATGCGAAGTCGACGCAGGAGAATCCGCGCTGGATGCTCGTCGATGTCGTGTTCAAGAAGAAGTGCGCGCTGATTCCGCTGGCCGCATTGCGCGAGCACGACCCGCTCGCGGACATGCGCGTGCTCGCCAAAGGCAATCGTCTTTCGATCACACCGGTCACCACGGCCGAGTGGAACTTCATCACGAAACATCTGATGTGAGTCGAGGATGGCGTCGCGGGAAAGCCGCCGCGCAAACAGCGTGCACGCGCGACACGTCAAACACACAATCGGGCCACAATCGGGCACAGTCGTGCGTGGCCGCGCGCGTAGTGCATCGTCGTGTCTCGCCATGAGCGGCTGACATGCCGTGCGTGCGCGGCCTGCGACCCATGTTCTGCAAGGAGCCTCAATGAACAGAAAAACCGTCGTCAAGCTTGCCGCTGCATTCGTTGCCGCCGTTCCCCTCGCCATGACGCTCGCGCCGCGCACCGCGCTTGCGCAAAGCGACGCGCGTTACCAGCCCTCGGGCGTGCTTTCGCTCTCCGCACAGGCGAGCGCCGAAGTCCCGCAGGACGTCGTTACCATTACGCTGTTCTACGAACAGGAAGCGAACGATCCCGCCTCGCTCACCGCCACGCTCAATCAGCGCGCCGACTCCGCGCTGCAAAGAGCCAGAGGTGTGGCGGGCGTCACCGTTCGCTCCGGCCAGTTCTCGATCCTCCCCTCCACCGATCGCGACGGGCGCATCTCCGCCTGGCGCGGCCGCACGGAAGTCGTGCTCGAGTCGCATGACTTCGCGGCGGCGTCGAAGCTCGCCGGCGACCTTTCCTCGGTCATGCAGGTGGGCAACATGCAATTCTCGCTTTCGCCCGAAGCACAGCGCGAAGCCGAGCAGAAGCTCTCGGGCCAGGCCATCGCCTCGTTCCGCGACCAGGCCATTGCGGCCACGCGCGCGTTCGGCTACAGCAGCTATACGATCCGCGACGTGAACGTGGGGCACTCGGGCGTGCTGCCGCGCCCCGTGATGATGATGAGCGCGCGCGCCACTTCGGCGGACGCGAAGATGGCACCCTTGCCGCTCGAAGCCGGCACGTCCACGGTGACGGTCAATGTCTCGGGGTCGGTGCAGATGAAGTAAATGCAGGTGAAGTAAGGCGCGCCCTTCGCAACGAAAAAAGCCACGGTGAAACCGTGGCTTTTTTCATAGGGCGAAAGCGCGAGGCGTGTCGTGCCCCTCGCGTAGGCGTCAGCTCTTCGCGCCCGCGACGTGCGCGCCGTCGTTGCCATCCTTGCGGCGATTCGCACGACGATACGCCCACACCATCACGCCAATGCCCACGATGATCATCGGCAGCGAAAGCCATTGCCCCATCGAAAGACCGAGCGCGAGCAGGCCCAGGAAGTCGTCGGGTTCGCGCGCGAATTCGACCGTGAAACGCGCGAGGCCATAGCCGATCAGGAACATCGCCGAGATCGCGCCGAGGGGCCGCGGCTTGCGCGAGAAAAGAATCAGCACGATGAAGAGCGCGACGCCTTCGAGCGCAATTTCGTAGAGTTCGGAGGGATGGCGCGGCAGCAGGTGGTACTGCGCAAACACTTCGTTCAGGTGCCACTGTGCGGCCAGTTGCGGATGCGCGGTGAGCCATGCGGCGTCGTCGTTCGCGGCGCCCGGGAACAGCATCGCCCACGGCGCGTCGGGCGAGGTCACGCGCCCCCACAGCTCGCCGTTGATGAAGTTGCCGAGGCGCCCTGCAGCGAGGCCGGTGGGCACCATCGGCGCGACGAAGTCCGTCACCTGCAGCCACGTGCGGCCACGCTGCCACGCGAACAGGATCATCGCAAAGGTCACCCCGAGGAAGCCGCCGTGAAACGACATGCCGCCTTCCCACACCTTGAAGATGTCGAGCGGATGCGCGAAATACCAGCTCGCCTTGTAGAACAGCACGTAGCCGAGGCGGCCGCCGAGGATCGTGCCGAGCACGCCGTAGAACAGGATGTCGTCGATGTCCCTCGCGGTCCAGCCCTGCGCGGCCACGTACGGCAGGCGCAGGCGCAGACGACCGATCACGATCGCGAGAATAAAGCCGACGAGATACATGAGGCCGTACCAGCGCACGGCGAGCGGCCCCAGATGAATGGCGACGGGGTCGAAGTTCGGGTGGATGAGCATCGTGGAGTGAGGTCTTGTCGGCGATATCAGGTGAAATCGGGTTGTAAGCAGTGCGGCGCGGCTCGCAAAATCAGGCCGGGCACATTGGACGTTTGCAGGGCGGCGAGGTTCGCCGCCAGCGCGTCACGGCGTGACATTATCGCCGACGCGAGGGTGCACGAGCCGAAATGCACGCTTCGCGCGCGCGCCGAATGTAACCGCGACAGATGAAAAACCCGTGTGTGGCCGAGCCTGGTACTACTTCGTCTGCCGTGCGCCCACCGTCCCCGCGTGCGCGCGCACGATTTCGATAAACGCCGCGAGCACCGGGCTCACCTCCGCCGAGCGCCACACGAGCCCCGTTTCGATCATCGGCACGGTCCCGGCCAGCGGCCGGTACACGACGCCCGTGCGCCGCAGATGCCGCAGCGACTGCGGTACGAGCGCCACGCCCATGCCTGCGGAGACGAGGCTCACGATCGTTTGCATCTGGATCGCCTCCTGGCCGACGACCGGCGCGAGGCCAGCCGCGCCATAGCAGTCCATGATGGTGTCGTAGAAGCCGGGGGCCAGATGGCGCGGAAAGACGACGAGCGGGACGTCGGCGAGTTCACGCAGGCTCACGGGTTCGTCGATCCAGTCCGCGCCGGTCGGGTCGATGGGGTCGATGGCGCTGGTCGGGCCAGTCGCGCCCGCGAGCCGCGCCGACAGTTCCGACGGCATGGCAACCACCAGCGGCTCGCGCGCGATCGGCAGGTAGGAGAGCTGCGCCGCGTGGCGCGGCGGCAAGGGTGCGATCACGAGGCCCGTATCGATGCGCCCCGCCACCAGTTCTTCCACCTGCACGTCGCTCGTGGCTTCGGCCAGTTGCAGGCGCACGCGCGGATAGCGCGCGCCGAAGTCGCGAAGCAGGAGCGGCAGCAGCCCGTAATCGGCGGTCGAGACGAACGCCAGCGCCAGCACCCCCGCCTCGCCGCGCGCGAGGCTCTGCGCGAGCGGCCGCAACGCTTGCGCCGAGGCGAGCAGGCGACGCACCTCGGGCAGCAGGTCGGCGCCCACCGCCGTCAATTCGACCGAGCGCCGCGTGCGCGCGAACAACTCCACGCCCAGCGTCTCCTCCAGCGCGCGGATGGCCTGCGAGAGCGGCGGCTGCGTCATCGAAAGCCGCGCCGCCGCGCGCCCGAAATGCTGTTCCTCGGCGACGGCCACGAAGTAGCGCAACTGGCGCAGATCGGGGATCGTCGAACTCATCGGCATCGTGCCCGCATTGATATGTTTTCCGACTCAATAGACCACGAATAATATATTAGACATCCTTCTCGCGAAATCGCATGCTTCTACGCACATGCCGGCGCGTCCCCACAAGAGCCCACCCAGGCCCGGCATCCGAGACAAAGCCCACCGGAGGTCCCCATGCCCTATAACCGTCGTTCGAAGCACATCACGCAAGGCGTCGCCCGCTCGCCGAATCGTTCGATGTATTACGCGCTCGGCTACGAGAAGGCCGACTTCGACAAACCGATGATTGGCGTCGCCAACGGTCATTCGACCATCACGCCCTGCAACGCGGGCCTGCAGCGGCTCGCCGACGCGGCCGTCGCGGCCATCAAGCAGGCGGACGCGAACCCGCAGACCTTCGGCACGCCCACCATCTCCGACGGTATGTCGATGGGCACCGAGGGCATGAAGTATTCGCTCGTCTCGCGCGAAGTCATCGCGGACTGCGTCGAGACCTGCGTGCAGGGCCAGTGGATGGACGGCGTGGTCGTGATCGGCGGCTGCGACAAGAACATGCCGGGCGGCATGATCGCGCTCGCGCGCATGAACGTGCCGGGCATCTACGTGTACGGCGGCACGATCCGCCCGGGCAACTGGAAGGGCCGGGCGCTCACGATCGTCTCGGCGTTCGAGGCCGTCGGCGAATTCACGGCGGGCCGCATGACCGAGGAAGACTTCGAAGGCGTCGAGAAGAACGCATGCCCCTCCACAGGTTCGTGCGGCGGCATGTACACCGCGAACACCATGAGCTCGTCATTCGAGGCGCTCGGCATGTCGCTCCTGTATTCGTCGACGATGGCCAACCCCGACGAGGAAAAGGTCGACTCGGCGGCGGAGTCGGCGCGTGTGCTCGTCGAAGCGGTCAAGCAGGACCTCAAGCCGCGCGACATCATCACGAAGAAGTCGATCGAAAACGCCGTGGCGCTCATCATGGCGACGGGCGGCTCGACCAACGCCGTGCTGCACTATCTGGCCATTGCGCACGCGGCGCAAATCGAGTGGACCATCGACGACTTCGAGCGCATGCGCAAGAAAGTGCCGGTGATCTGCGACCTGAAGCCTTCGGGCCAGTATGTCGCAACCGACCTGCACGAGGCCGGCGGCATTCCGCAGGTGCTCAAGATCCTGCTCGACGCAGGCCTGCTGCACGGCGACTGCATGACGATCACGGGCAAGACCATCGCCGAGGAACTGAAGGACGTGCCGTCGAAGCCGCGCGCCGACCAGAAGGTGATCTTTCCCATCGCAGAGGCGCTGTACAAGGAAGGCCACCTCGCCATCCTCAAGGGGAACCTCGCGACCGAAGGCGCCGTCGCCAAGATCACGGGCCTGAAGAACCCGGTCATCACGGGCCCCGCACGCGTGTTCGACGACGAGCAGAGTGCTCTCGAAGCGATCCTGGCCGACAAGATCCAGGCCGGCGACGTACTCGTGCTGCGCTATCTCGGTCCGAAGGGCGGGCCCGGCATGCCTGAAATGCTCGCGCCGACTTCAGCGATCATCGGCAAGGGGCTCGGCGAATCGGTGGGCTTCATCACTGACGGGCGCTTCTCGGGGGGCACCTGGGGCATGGTGGTCGGGCACGTCGCGCCGGAGGCGTTCGAAGGCGGCACGATCGCGCTCGTGCAGGAAGGCGATTCGATCACCATCGACGCGCACAAGCTCCTGCTGCAACTGAACGTGGACGACGCCGAACTCGCGCGCCGTCGCGCGGCGTGGAAGCAGCCGGCGCCGCGTTACACGCGCGGCGTGCTGGCGAAATACGCGGCGCTCGCGCGGCCGGCGAACGAGGGCGCGGTCACGGGCTGAGCCGCAACGCTTGCGTGCGCGGGGCGGCCCGCGACGAAAAAGGGCGCGCGTCCTGGACGTGCGCCCTTTGCTTCTATAATGCGACGACACAGCCGGCGCCCAAGCTGGCGGAGACCAGTATGAAACGGAAGTCGCAAGCAAAGAAGAAGACAGCGACGCTCGCCGCCGCGCTCGGGTTCGGCATGGCCGGCGCGCTCTGGACGGCCCCGGCCCGCGCGCAGCATGGCCCGACCGGCCTCACGCTCGCCCAGCAGCAAAACTGCATGAGCTGCCATTCGGTCACGCGCAATTTCATGGGCCCCGCCCTGCACGACATTGCCGCCAGGTACGCGGGCAAGCCCGACGCGCAGACCTATCTCACGCACAAGATTCTGGAAGGCAGCAGCGGCGTGTGGGGCACCGTGCCGATGCCGGCCAACACGCAGTTGAATCCGGGCCAGGCGGCCACGCTCGCGAA